>JAQCBM010000058.1 GCA_027729865.1 Actinomycetota bacterium | reverse complement strand
AGTCTGTTGACGAACGCGATGAGAACCGCAGCGCTACCGGTCAGGTACAGCCCAACCATAAGGAACATGACACCCAAGATCGTGAAGTTATGGCGCAGGACGTAATCCGAGATTTTGGCGAGAGCACCGCTGTTTCGTCGCCCAAGAACAACAGCGAGCACAACAGGTAACCACAGTGTGGTGAAGACAAGCGCGTACAGAAGCACCAATGCAAGCGCATTCCAGACCACTCTCTCCCGGGACGTTGCGACATCGTGCAAAGCCGGCAGAAGCAAAGCGAAACTCGTGATGGACTTACCGTTCATCACTAGACCGAGAAGGAAGAAATCCCTCGCCGATCCACCAGTGGCCTTGCTCTTCAGGTAGTCCGCAGACTTCTGCTCGAGTTTCGGGTGTGAGATGAGTAACCAGACTGCAGCTGCCAGGAATGCGATTCCAAGGATTGTCCGCAGGCTGATGCCGAGAACGTCGAGCGAACCAGGTTCTGGTTTCGGTAGTTGATTGAAGCCCAGGAAGACGAGCGCCCCGAACAGCAACAGCGGAACTGCTGCTCCTATCGCGAACGCGCGGGCCCTCGGCCACCAGTGCGGTTGGCCGACGATCAGCAACTGCAGCGCGAACAGGCCCGGGCGAACCGCAGCCGCCAGACCCAGGGGGATGACGGTTACGAGGAGGGGGATCACAACGTGAACTCAGCGTTGGGGCAAGCGCGCCCAGCGGGATTGCGCCTGCACGCGGACTTTGCCTTCGGACTTCAAGGTTGCCGAGACGAGAAGCGAACTGTCCGTCCGCTCGGTTATGTGTGCGTGAAGTTCGCACGGGTGCGCCAGGAAGGTTGGAAGCCGGTAGCGCAGCTCAAGGCCGGCAGTCACCCAGAAATCTGTTAATTCATCGTCATCGCCAGCAGAGTCGAGCAGTACCGCTGCTCCGGAGTGGCAGTCGAGAATCGTTGCGATGATGCCGCCGTTCAGGCTGCCCATCCCGTTGCTGTGCACGTCTTTGGGCACAAACGTTGCGACAACACCGTCGTTTGCAACGTAACTCTTCAACTGCAAACCATCACCATTCGCCTGACCACAGCCGAAACAGGTTGATTGCGGATACAAGCGCTCCTGAATGCTCGGTCTAGCAGAAGTCACGCTGCAAGAGCCTAGTTGACGCGGGATGCAGTGAACACGCAGTCCGAATCGAGGGCCCAGGACATCACTAACCGCAATCGATCCTGACAATTGGTCAGCGTTAACGTCGACCCATCCGAAGAAAGCTCACCCCGCAGTGATCCACGCCCACGATCGAAGCGACCCTTCTTCGCACGCATCACTACTTCATCACCTTGGATCGTCGCGGCAAAAGGCATGCGAGGTCCTTTGCGGCCATCCCGGTAGGCGAAACGCAGGGCTCCTGAGTAGGAGTCCTCACCGATCGGTGAGGGCTCCAGGGTCATGTAGTAGCCGATCCGGTTATCCCGCAGGGAATTCGAATCCCATCGCCCAGTTGAGACATCAGCGGCAGCCGTCTGTCCTGTAAATGGAATCAGGACAGCCAGGCTCAGGAGAATCGCGAGTACGCGGCTTTTGGTCACACTGAAGTGTCCCAGTTCCGTGGGAATACGAAAGTTGAATTCCTTGGCTATGGACGACGGGGAGCAACTGGTGGGGCCACATCGCATGTGCGTGGTGCCGGTCGCCCTGCGAAACGATCGGCGATCCACTCGACAGCGGCAGGGCCCGAAACGTGGGCAGCCTGTTCGTGGTTGACGTCCCCCATCCATAAGAAGCTCACCGTCGCGCCACCTTCGCACCATCGCTCCTGAATCATCGCGTTCGGCCATGGCAGCACAACTTCATCCGCTGTTCCTTGAGCGATGAACACTGGCATGTCCGCAGGCATCACCGGCGGAGTCTGATCCAACATGGCGTCACTCCACGCCTGATCGGTAAGTGGATTTACGGCGAAAATCTGCTGTCCGAACTTCTCGCGGGCCAGAGCTTCGAGACCCGACTCCTTGATGCACTCGGCAGCCAACCGCGCGCTAGCGCTGCGCCCGGCTCGAGACAGGATCGAATCGATCGGCAGGTTCGGGTAGTAAGTGGGCCACGACTCAACAAGATCCGAACCGATCACCCACCCCACAGCCGTGTCCCATTGCGCAGAAGCAATCTCCGAAAGGTTCAATGCCGGAGCCGCTGCTGCTACGCCTACCAACTCCAACTCCGGGGCATACTCCTGACCGAGGTGACCTGTCCAAATCGACGCATGTCCGCCCTGGGAATGCCCGAACGTTGCGTATCTATTTCCCGCCGCTGCTTCGGGCATCTTCTGCGCCGCGCGCACCGCGTTCACCACATCGCGCACTTCGGACTGCGCGATCAAGTACTGATTCGGACCGGGCGTTCCCAACCCGACGTAATCCGTTGCCACGATGACCCAGCCCTGGTCCATCATCGGCCCCACGAAAGTGAACATGTCCGCTATTGGATTCTTCGAACGCGACGGAACGCAGGCATCACCCATGCCCAAGGTGCCGTGCTCCCACGCCACAACCGGCCGACCTTCCGGTGGCGCTGGTGAATCGGGGATGAAGATCATCCCGCCGGAAACGGCTCTCGTTCCGTCAGGCCGCTCGGACACATACAGAATGCGTTGCGCCGAACCGCCTGCCACTTCGATATCCAGAGGCTCAGCGCGAATAACCGTGCCGAGTTCACTCGGGATCGGATCCGGTGGTGCGTAGAACGGATCGAGGCTTGATTGCATGGCACGGTTCTCCTCCCAGTTCGCTCCCAGCCGGGCAATCCCGAACAACGACGCCGCCACAACCACCGCAACCGTCACGATGCCTACGATCCGGACGAAACGCATGAAGCGAACAGTAGGCCAAGCCACGCATGGACCCGACGTGGAACCGACCCAAGCATCATCGCGTCTAAACGCCGTGGTCAGCTCTCGCGTAGCCGGAGTGGCGACTGCGAGCTTCGCGATCGGTGCCATTTTTGGTGCAGGATCCCTCTGGCTTGTTCAAGAGAACGCGCCTGATCCTCTGGCTTCTGCCGCCAATAGTCCGCAATCTGCTGATTCAGCCACCCAACTTCGCACCTCCGCAGAAGTCTCCGCGTCCGACCCAAACATGATCACGATCGAGTACGCAGTCACTACCGACGGTATGAGCGTGACGCACCTTTCCTATGTAGACGTCGTTGACGGTGCTCCGATCATGATGGAGAGCCTTGGATCACCTCCGCCCTTCGCGCACATGATCCAACTACCGAAAACCGAAGGATTTGACCTAACCAAGCTCTCCGTGACCGGCATGGGTGCAGCAACCTCAACCACGACGACGTGCTTGTTGAAGGTTGACGGAGAGGTAGTGGCCCGCCAGAGTGCTGACGGCACATACGGCCTAGTGAATTGCTCGGTAAGCGACGGCAACGACGACACTTAGAGCGATGCCTCAAAGTGAAAGCCATATCGGGCACCGTCGCTTCACCTCAAGTAGCCCTCGAGGTTTTGGGTCCTGCTGATCCCACTCGTCGGATTCATCGTGACAATCCTCTTCATACTTGTGGCGTCAAAGGCCGAACCCACGCCCTGGATTAGCTCCATTCAGATGTAGTCAAAGGCGCGCCGGATTCTGGGGAAGCCTGGTCGCTCCAGATACCGAGCTGCTTGACTTTTCGGCTACAACGCCCGTCTGACCTAACTCATTAATTGCAACAGGCTTTGTCACAAGCGATGGCCTACTTCGTGCCAATGGGGGAAGGCGCGACGCGCGGCCATGCACCTAGACTGTGCGAAAGGTGGGCACTTCAGGCCGGGTCAACTCAATACAGACAGACGGAGCATCCTCAACATGGACGTAGGCAGGCGGAGGGATCATGCAGGTTGAAATCAAGGCGGGGCCAGCTTTCGCGTACGGGGAAGTCACCCTTCCCCCACACGGGTCCGTGCGGGTCGAATCCGGGGCCATGGCAATGCAGCGAGGTGACGTCGCCATCGAGACATCGACACGAGGCGGCTTTTTGAAGGGGCTGAAGCGAACCATTGCTGGCGAGAGCTTTTTCGTCAATGACTTCTCTGCCGGAGCCGGCGGCGGCGTGGTTGGCGTAGCTGCGGCACTGCCCGGCGACATGATCCTCATTGATCTAACCCCAGGGAACACGGTCATGGTCCAATCCGGATCCTGGGTCGCGTCTGATACCTCCGTTGATGTGGACGCCAGCTGGGGCGGCGGAAAGACCTTCTTCAGTGGTGAGGGCCTGATCCTGTTGAAGTGCGCGGGTGATGGTCACGTTCTGGTGTCTGCCTACGGAGCAATTATCTCGGCAAGTCTGGCCGACGGAGAGACGATGACCCTCGACACCGGTCACGTCGTTGCATTTGACGATACCGTCAAGTATTCCGTACGTAAGGCCGGCAGTTGGAAGACAAGTATTCTCGGTGGTGAGGGGCTCGTCACCGACTTCACCGGACCGGGTCGGATCTGGATGCAGACCCGAAGCACACCCGACTTCGTCAATTGGCTGATTTCAGTGCTTCCGTCTAGTCGCAGTTGACCTGCAGAAAATCAGATACGAGCGTAAGAGTGGAACTGAAACACCGACCGAGCCACCTACGCCTTTCGCCATTCTGGTGAAAGACCCTTTGGGGGACCAACGCTTGGCTCCTTCCCACCGCGCATCTCCGCCAGATGAGTTCGCCAATGCGAACTACCTCAGGGGCGAAGGCCCACCCGGTGAGTAACTGCAGGCAAGGTTCGATGGGGGCAGCTCACGGGTCAGCAGATACTTGGTCACTGGATCATTGACGCACGTCGAAGGAACGAAGCGATACGCCACGTGCTGGGTTCCTTCGTATGTGATGGTGCGCGACCCGACGAAGGAGTTGGCAAGGCTTCGATCCCGGAGGCGCCAGGGCCCCCTGGATTAAAGGTCAGCCCACCCCAGGCGGGTGCTGCGACGTCAGTGAGTCAGTTTGATGGAGGTGGGAAGACCGATTGGTTCCTACCTTCCAAAGATGAATTAAACGAGTTGTACAAGCAGCGAGACACTGTTGGTGGGTTTGGGATTGGTAACGAAGGGAGTTCCTTTGATGCCTATTGGAGTTCCACGCAGAGCGATGCAGGTACCACGGGGTTTGCGGACGTCGCGTGGACCCAGTACTTCGACGGTGGCGAGCAGCAGGGAAATGACTGCAAGTGCAATACATTCGGCGTTCGCCCGGTCCGAGCTTTTTGACGGGCCGCTCTGCGAGTCTGGAGACATCCATGGCTTAGTGGACTGCAGGACCCGCATCATCAGGCAATGTGGACAAGGCCCCTACCGTCTGGCCACCTATTTGAACTGACCTGCACCGACACCTTGCTGGCCGACCGGAGCCCACATGTTCGTTGCTACGTCGATGCGGCGAGTGCAGGATCCCGGCTCGGCCTTGATCTCCAATGTTCTTGCCGCAATGGGATTTGCTCTGCCGGCAGCAGTTGGAGGCGCAACCGCCTTTCCAAATCGCAGGGTCATTTGCTTTGTCGGAGATGGCGGACTCTGCATGGTGCTCGGGGAACTTGATGTGCTCCACCACAGGCAACTCAATGTGACAGTCATAGTCTTCAACGACGCATCGCTCTCACTGATTAAACCAAAACCAGGTGAGCGACAGGGCGGTCACGGTGATATTGGCTACTCAGCGATCTCTCTTGTTGGAGTTGCGTCCGCCGTGGGGATGGAATCTGCGACTGCACGCCGCCGCAGTGGGCTCACCACCAGTCTCGAAGCGCCACCTGATCGGCCATACTTGATCGAGGCTTGCATCGGCGGCTCAGATTATGTTGCGATCATGGAACTCGCTCTCGTGTAACGGCATCTCCTCGGTTCGTCCTCAGGAATCAGTCCGGTTTTCGTCGGGTGCTGCTGTCCCTTTGCGCTTCGCAAAGTAGTTGGAGCTCACGCTGAAGATGGCGACAAAGACAAATCCAGCGATCACAGCGGCCGTGGCATCTTGGGCCGTAAATCCGTCTCCAACTATCGCGTTAAAGATCCACCAGACAGCAACAAAAATCACCAATGTGACGGCCACCTTGAGAACTATCAATCCGACCCGCATCGCTCATCTCCTTGACCGATTGACCTGGGATCTCTTAACTGAGTCCCTTGGCGAACCCTAGCGCCGGCGGTACGAGTACGTATGAGTTTTCACCCGTGCACCGATGCCACGCACGATGCCCGCATCCTCGTCTCCTACAACAATGTGACTGACGAGGGCTGGACGAATTTCCGCAAACTTGTGAGTGCATTCTGCGTATCGAGTCAACACTTCGGCGTAACGCCCGGGCTTAACGTTAAGAGTGAATGCGACAACTTCGGACATGAAGCGCTCCTATCTAGGTAGTGGTCTCGTGTGCTGTGGCGAGGGAGATCCTCGCGCCCTGGAAGTCAGCGCATCCAGCTTCACCTTGCACGTCGGGTGCAGGGGTTTCAGCTCCCACATACCGTGGTGGTGGACTAACGGATCAGTTCTTGCCACAGAAGGACGAGTTGGATGCGATGTGTAAGTACTGGATAGACCCAACAACGCCACCCACAGGTGCATGCACAGGTGCGGTTTCCACGGGTGACTACGGTTTTGCGAGCTCCATCTACTGGAGTTCGAGTCAGCACAGCGCGGCGGTCGCGTGGGCCCAGGGTTTCAACGATGGCACCCTGTATAACCCCTTCAAGGATGACGCGGTGAACCAGCGCGTACGTCCGATCCGTGCCTTCTGATCCCGTCACCTCGTCGCGTCAAGGGTTGCCACTCCATACCGGTCCCGGTCACTAGGCGCGGGCACGCGCGAAGTTCCGGCGGTACTTCTTGAGGGGTGCACCGATGAGCAGATCGCTCTGGCAACTGACTTCATTCGAGGCTTGCACGCACAGGCGCGATCGCGTCTCCTGACCAGGAAGACCTCGGGTTAGCACCAAGCTGCAACTCAGGCGCTGGACTGGCGTCGTCCGCGACAAGCGTCAGTTGTGTTCGTTTCTGAAAAGTGCGATGTCCGTTTTGGGAGGACTCAAATGGCACCCTGAATCCCTCGTCAGAAGTGGTGTCCCTCCAGTACCGACATGAGATCCTTCCACGCCGCGGCCGTTGCCCGGGATCTAAAGCACCCCCAGCCAGGACCCCGTTCGCTAACCTCCCGCTAGAAGTCACGAACATCAGATCAAGCGAGGGGATCGCATGGGGTTCGGCCAAGCCATCACACATGTCCTCAGGAATTACGTGAACTTTCGCGGACGCGCCACTCGCTCGGAGTTCTGGTGGTTCACCCTGCTCATGGTCATCGTCTACATCACCCTGTTCATCATGTCCTCAGCAGGAATCGCCACGAGTGCCGATCCGCAGTTGTGGGGGGTGCTCGCGCAAGTGGGAAGCACAGGAACCTTGGTGTGGTTCTTGGCGACCATCATTCCTGTGAGCGCAGTGTGGTTCAGACGCCTACACGACTCCAACAAGTCCGGCTGGTGGTACGTGCTCACAATCATGAGCGGCTTTAGTGGATTTGTTTTCCTGGCCCTCTCGGCACTACAGAACCAGGTTGCTTTTACGATCGGTATGGTGCTGGGACTCGCCTCCGGCATTGGTGGAATTGTTCTACTAATTTTCGCGTTACTCCCCAGCACATCCGGACCGAACCGCTACGGCGACGGATCAACAAGCGTTTCCTCCGGCAACTCGCCAGCGTTGCCTTCACATCCTTGAGTTCGTGCTCGCAGTCCTCGTCAGAGTCTGAACAAACTGATGCGACGTCGGAATTTTCCACTCGGACTAGAAACTTAACTGCTCGTCCGAACCGCGCCGGCGAGTTCACTTTCCGTGAAGTCACCTTCCACCACGCCATCCTTGGCGTAGCGGAAGAGAACAACCGAGAAGATCCCCCGCATAGTGGAGAGCACAAGGGCACCGATCATCACGATGATCACGCCAACGATGACCAGTCCCACGCCCAAAGGAACCAGGGCGGATGTTTCGGAGGATGCGGCAAAAAAGCCAACGTGGCAAGCGGGTACTGGTCGCCGACGATGTAGCCGACACAGGAGCCACTCTGCAGTTCGTCCGTGCCATGCTTCCCGACGACGCGATCGTGCATGTTGCCGTGCTCTTCGAGAAGCCCGGCACCACTTACAACCCCGATCTGGCCTGGCGGTCGACGGACAAGTGGATTCGCTTCCCGTGGATCCAGGTTCCCCCGGTGCGGGTGGCCGAAGAGGGTCGCTCGTCGGTCTGAATCGGAAAGTCACGTTGACCTGTCAGCCATTCTCCACAGCAGGAATGCGGCCGCGATGGTGATGACCCCCGCGATGACCGTCGCTGTGGCGCGATAGGCGATCGTGTCGAGGACGGGCTCACCGAGCAGGGAGAACAGCGCGACGATGATCAGGGAGATGCCTGAGACAGCGATGGGGTAGTTCGCCTGCAGGAAGGCGAGCAGAAGGACCGTTCCGATAATCGTGTAGATCGCGATGGCTATCGGGGAGTTGGAGACGACCTCGATCAGGAGCAGCGAGAGCGCAATGCCGACGAAGGTGCCGAGGATTCGCTCGGTGACGCGACTGACGGTGCCGTCGGAGTCGGGTCGTGTCATCCACACGATGGTCATGGGAATCCAGTACTCGTGGGGCCACGCCAGGAGGTTGGCCAGCGCCGTTCCCGCCATGAGTGCCAGGGCTAGGCGCACTGCATGGTGGAAGAACACGTCATCGCGATGTCGATGATCGCGCAGTCGCGTCATGATCGAGGTGCGCATCTCAGAGCGTTGGAAGGCAGCCCGGCCGCTGCGCTGCAGTATTGCCACGAGGGCCACGACGAACATGACTCCGCCGCCAAGCGCCATCAGCGCGGCGGCCCGAATCGCGTCGGGGAAGGTCATGGCCGTTCCGGAGAAGACGGTGTAGACGACCATGGCGAGGACCCCGGTGACCAGAGCGCGGGCTCCCATCGCACCGGCGAATCCACCGGCGAGACCGACGACACCGACCACCGCAATCTCGACGACGTTCCACGTCGCGACGGTGCCGCCCAGAAGAGTGCCGAGGGTGATCCACAGCAACGTCCAGAGCATCGTGCGCACCCGCACATCGGCGGCGCCATTGAGGTTGGCGATGCCGACGAAGGCTGCACCGATGACGAGGGGCAGTGTGGCCGGGTAGTCATCCAGGGCGATGGCCAGGAGTGTCAGGACACCGGCAACCGCCCCCGTCAGAACGGCAGGAGCCATCCGGATGCCGTCCTTGCGGATGGCCGCAGCCCCGAGGAGGGCGCTGCGCACGGAGGTCACGGCGCCACGCTAGCGCCGATGCGTGTGTCGGATCGCGGAGATGGCGGTGGTGTCATTGGCATGGCGGGTGGGCGACTTCGCCCGTAGCCTGCTGCC
>JAQCBM010000057.1 GCA_027729865.1 Actinomycetota bacterium | reverse complement strand
CAACTGTGGGATCCCCCGGCCCGTAGTTCAGGGCCGGGGTTCCTGCGCTTGAGAACCTCGCCACATCGGTCCAGCCGTATTTGGGTTCGACAGGAACACCGACCGCCTCAACGAACTGCTGGACAACAAGCTGATCGAGTCCGGGCCGAGCTCCCGGGGCTTCATCAACGACCGTAACGTCGTAACCCGAGAGGACTTCGCGCACGTGGTAAATCGCCTCCGGCACGGACCTATCGGGGGCGAATCGATAGTTCACCGTGACGATGCACGCATCGGGAATCACGTTCCCCGCTATCCCACCGCGGATACCCACAGCGTTCAGACCTTCGCGATAGCGCAAGCCATCGACCATCGGTTCTCGCGGCTGGTACGCGGCTAACCGCGCCAGGACATCCGCTGCGCCGTGAATGGCGTTAGTTCCCTTCCAGGATCGGGCGCTGTGTGCTCGCTCGCCCTCGACTCGGACCTCCACTCGGATCGTTCCTTGGCACCCGCCTTCGACCATCCCGTTACTCGGTTCCATCACTATTGCGAGATCAGCGCGAAGGATGTTTTCCTCTTCAGCGGCCAATCGGGCAAGGCCGTTGTGCACCGCGGCGACTTCCTCGCAGTCGTAGAAGATGAAACGCACGCCGGTGTGAGGTTCGGTGACGTCGTGGGCGAGCTTCGCCGCGATAGCCACACCGCCCTTCATGTCTACCGAGCCCAGACCGAACAGCCGATCGCCTTCGATGCGGTGCGGCAGGTTTTCTGCAGCAGGCACGGTGTCGAGGTGACCAGCGATGATCACGCGAGGTTCACCCACCTCCGCAACGAGCGCATTACCCGACCGCCGGAGTCTCAGGTGCGGAAGTCCGCTCAGTGCAACTTCGAGCGCGTCAGCGATCTCGCGCTCGTGATGGGACTCGCTGGGAATATCGATGAGGGAGGCTGCGACATCGACTACGTCAGCCGACAGATCAATGCGCGGGACCACGTGGATACGGTAGCCGCGTGAGCGAAGCGATCATCGATCAGTTGACACCCCTGGCCGGTCCTGCCGCAGCGCTGGGCCTAGCGACCATGGACGGCGCAGACATTCTCGATGTCTGGTACCCGCATCCCGTGCTCGGCAGTGCACCTGCGGATGTACCGAATCTCGATGCGGGCACCAAGGGCGACGACGTCAGGGGCGTGACTGTCGCGGCAGTTCGGACGGTCATCGAGGACTTGGCAGCCCCACCTGTCGATGCTGCCGACGCCTATCTTCGATTGCACCTGCTGTCCCACCGGCTCGTGAAGCCCCGCACGATAAACCTCGATGGCATTTTCGGGAAGTTGCCACTCGTCGCATGGACCAACCTCGGCCCGGTTCCCACGCAGCGTCTGAACGACGTCCAACTGAGGGCGCGAAGCAAGGGCATTCACCTCACGGTGTTCGGAGTGGATCGGTTCCCGCGAATGGTCGACTATGTGGTTCCCGAGGGTGTACGCATCGCCGACGCCGATCGCGTGCGACTTGGTGCGCACGTTGCCAGCGGCACGGTGGTGATGCACGAAGGCTTCATCAACTTCAATGCCGGAACGCTCGGTACGTCGATGGTGGAAGGTCGCATCAGCGCAGGCGTGGTGGTGGGCGATGGCTCCGACATAGGTGGCGGGGCATCGATCATGGGCACGCTGTCCGGAGGCGGCACCGAAATGATCAGCATCGGCCGAGGCTGCCTTATCGGCGCCAACGCTGGTGTCGGCATTTCGCTCGGTGACGAAAGCGTGGTCGAGGCCGGCTGCTACATCACCGCCGGCTCCAAGGTCACGCTTCCCGATGGCGCGGTGGCGAAGGCCCGCGAACTCTCCGGTCACCCTGGGTTGCTATTCCGACGCAACTCGCAATCTGGTGCGCTCGAGGTGGTGCAGCGCACCGGAAGTTGGGGCGGCCTGAACTCCGCCCTTCATTCCAATAGCTGACCCCCCCCCTTGCTCGTTTTTCCCGCTTACCGGGACATCCGTGCACACCTTCCCGGCAAGCGGGAAGTCTGTGCACTTCGTCCCGGTCGCGGGATCCGAGCGATACGTCAGTCGTGGCCGCATCCACCCACATCAGAGAAGAAGTCCCATCGGTGAGACCAAGGACTGACCGCGGTGTGCTTGGCTTCCGACTAGGAATTCGCAGCATTCCGAATCCTGGCGACGACCTCGTGTGGGCGATGCCACATGTCATCCCAGGTCCAGCGAACGATCTTCAACCCCATCGCGCGCAGCCGGTCCTCACGTATCTTCTCGGCCTTCACATCGCTGGCTGTGTCGTACTTGACCAGACCGTCCGCTTCCCCGACAAGATTCCATTGTGGCCACCACATGTCTGTGCGAGCCACAAATCCCCGGGCATCGTGAAACTCGTGCTGGAGGATAGGTTCCGGCAGCCCCCGATCCAACAAGCGAATCCTGCTGACGGATTCCAGAGGAGATTCCGCGCCTGCGCGACCAAGGGATACGTACTCGCGCACTGCGCTCACTCCCCCGCTGCTTGACCATCGATCGCACGCATCGAGTAGTGAGGTCTCGCAAGAACCTCGACGCAGGGCTGCATCCACAAGTGCCACGCCGAATTCACGTTGAATCTGTGCAGCTGCAGTCACGGTTGCCGCATCAATGCTGATGGTCGGAATACCCAAAATGACTTCCATGGTTTCACCTGTGAGGTCCCTGGTGAGGGTCACGACACCATCGAGCCGATTCTCTTCCTTGAGCCGGTCACGTGCCGATCGCACATCGCAGCCGCTTTGCCGGACCAATTCAATCGATGAAGGTTGACCGTGCGGGAGCGGCAAGCCGTGGAGCTCAGCCGAAAACGACCCACAGGCCCATCCTGGAGGCCGGAGACCGGCGATCGCTGCTCCGGCGATGAGGCGTCGTCGAAGGGCGTCATCAGACTCGGAGGCCAGCCAATCGCGAGCCAAGCAATAGACCCCATGCCTGACCTTGACGAGCTGCTTGCGCCGCACTAGCGCCATAACCTGCGCACGCGATACACCCCACGCCTGAGCCTGGGCGAGCCGCACGACTGGACAGTCAACCGACGCGTTCAGTCCCAGGGTGGTGAACGCGATGGCTAGTTCGTCTGCGCGGAGATGTGAGTGGCCCATCCACTGAGAATCCGCGGTTGTTGCCGAGAACACACCGGTCGAATTCAGATCTGTGGATTCGAAATGCGCCCCCTGGGGACGAAATAGCCCGCGAGCACGGGAAGAAGAGCGCGGATTCCCCTGATTCCGGAGAGAAGAGCGCAGATTTCCCGGATAGCGGGAAAAAGGGGTTAGCGGTCGAGCATCGGGGTGTAGTCGCGCAGGGTTTCGCCGACGTACACCTGACGCGGGCGACCGATCTTGGTCGTCGGATCCTCGATCATCTCCCGCCACTGCGCGATCCATCCCGGCAATCGACCCAGCGCGAACAGCACCGTGAACATGTGCGTGGGAAAACCCATCGCCTTGTAAATCAATCCGGTATAGAAGTCGACGTTCGGATACAACTTGCGCTCGATAAAGAACTCGTCGGCCAGGGCCACTTCTTCCAAACGCAGGGCGATGTCGAGCAGCGGATCATCGACATTCATCTGCTGGAAGACCTCGTATGCGGTCTTCTTCACCACCGCAGCGCGAGGGTCGTAGTTCTTGTAGACGCGGTGACCGAAGCCCATGAGCTTCACGCCCGCCTCGCGTTCCTTTACGGAACGGATGAATCTGTTGACGCCACCACCGGAGGCGTGGATGTTTTCGAGCATCTCCAACACTGCCTGGTTCGCCCCACCGTGAAGCGGACCAAAGAGAGCATTAACGCCTGCTGAGACAGATGCGAAGAGGTTGGCGTGCGAGGAGCCCACCAAACGTACGGTGGACGTAGAGCAGTTCTGCTCGTGATCCGCATGCAGAATCAGGAGTTGATCCAGCGCTCGCGAAACAACCGGATTGACCTCGTAGGCCTCTGCCGGAACCCCGAAGGTCATCCGGAGGAAGTTGTCCTCGAAGGTGTAGGAGTTATCCGGGTACAAGAACGGTTGGCCAACAGACTTCTTGTAGGCATAAGCGGCGATGGTCGGCAGTTTCGCCATCAAGCGAATCGTCGAGATATGCACCTGCTCCGGATCGAACGGATCAAGCGAGTCCTGGTAGAAAGTGGAAAGGGCAGACACCGCAGATGAGAGCACGGCCATCGGGTGTGCATCGCGTGGGAAGCCATCGAAGAAACGGCGCAGGTCTTCGTGCAGCATCGTGTGCTTGGTGATGGAGGCCGTGAATTCCTCAAGCTGGCTTGCAGTGGGCAACGAACCGTAGATGAGCAGGTACGACGTTTCCAGGAAGGTGGATTGCTCCGCCAACTGCTCGATCGGATAGCCGCGATACCGAAGAATGCCCGCTTCACCGTCGATGAACGTGATGGCCGATGAGCATGAGGCCGTGTTCACAAACCCGTGGTCCAACGTGACGTGCCCCGTGTCTTTGAGCAACGCAGAGATGCTCAAACCCGACTCACCTTCGGTGGCAGGAACCACCGGAAGAGGCATATCGCCACCGGGGTGTTGCAGCGAGTAATCAGTCACACGAACCTCCGGGGGCAGACTACCCATCGGTAACTTGCCTGGTCACCGGGGCTGAGAAGTCAATGCTGTGAGAAGGCTCACGGACCACCGGAAGTAAGCAACTAGATGGCTGATAAGCGCGCGGACGCAGCGGTCACCCGCTCATCCGTTGCGGTCAAAGCAACTCGAACGTGGCTGTCATCGCCGTAGAAGGTTCCTGGTGCCACGATGATTCCCAGATCCGCGAACCAGCGTGTGGTTGCCCAGGCATCCTCGTCCCTTGTTGCCCACAGGTATAGACCCGCTTCACTTTCGTCGATGCGGAATCCCGCTCCTTCAAGCGCCGTTCGCAGTGCCGTCCTTCGCCGTTCATATAGACCCCGCTGAATCTCCACGTGCTCGTCGTCGTTGTAAGCCGCGATAGCGGCACGCTGGACGGGCGTGGGCACCATCATTCCCAGGTGCTTACGAGTGGCGAGTAGCGGCGCAACCAGAGATGAATCGCCCGCTACGAACCCAAAGCGGTAACCGGCCATTGACGATCTCTTCGACAGCGAGTGCACCGAGAGCAACCCCGAGACATCGCCATTGTTGACCCGGGGGTCCAGCAGCGATACCGGTTGCTTCTCCCAGCCCAGTTCGAAATAGCACTCATCGCTCACTACGGGAATCGCTCGCGATCGCGCCCACGTGACTATCTGCGCCATGCGCTCGATATCGAGAACGGCTCCGGTGGGATTGCTCGGTGTGTTCAGCCAGATCAGCGACGCGCCATCAACTTGCTCGACGTCGTCCGTGGCAATGACCTGCGCACCAGCAACCCCGGCACCCACGTGGTAGGTCGGGTAGGCGACCTCGGGGATGACGACGACGTCCTTGTCTCCCAGCCCCATACCCGTGGGGAGCCAGGCGACCATTTCCTTGGATCCGATGGTGGGCAAGATCCCGACATCGGATCCGACCCCGGCTCGACGTCTCAGCCAACCACGACATGCGTCCGTGAGTTCGGGAAGACCAGCGGTGGTCGGATAACCGGGTGCGTTAGCGGCATCCGCGAGTGCCCGCTGAACAATTTCGGGGGTGGGGTCGACGGGTGTTCCCACCGATAGGTCTACGACACCATCGGGGTGGGCTCGTGCCACCTCAACAAGCGGAGCAAGTGTGTCCCACGGAAAATCCGGGAGTTGGATCTTCATCCGTCGACCGTGATGCCTGCGCTACTCCTTGCGCGGCACATTCGCCAGCAGTGGTGCATCGAAGGATTGAGCACCCGCCTTGCTGGCACCACCGGGTGAACCGAGGTCAGCGAAGAACTCGGCGTTTGCCGCGGTGTAGTCGGACCACTCGTCAGGAACGTCGTCTTCATAGAAGATCGCCTCGACAGGGCACACCGGCTCACACGCTCCGCAGTCCACGCACTCATCCGGCTGGATGTAGAGCATGCGGTCGCCTTCGTAGATGCAATCGACAGGACATTCCTCAATGCAGGACTTGTCCTTGACGTCTACACAGGGAAATGCGATGACGTAGGTCACCTCGTGCCTCCGGAACAGACGGTCGTTGCATGGAATTCCCATGCAGCCGGGCGCAACGCTACACAAGACTCGTTGCAAGTGCGTGACCCCGGCCGATGCAGCCCTGTCTCGTCCCGCATCGCGGTCTGATCAGGCGACAGGCACCTGTTGCGCAGGCACGTTCTCGAAGACCTCAGGATCCCCTGGACTCGGCACCGGGGTTGGCGTCTGGTCACCATTGGAGCCGTCACCCTCGGGCGCGTCTTGGGGGGTCTGTTCGTCGTCGTTCTTCTTGTCCTTATTGGGATCCTTGCCACACACCACCTTCGGTGCTGCCCGGTAGAAGGTACGAATCGTTTCTCGCTTGACCTCTTGGTCATCTTGGAAGAACACGCGGTCGACGTTGATCGAGAATCCGGGTATGCCCGCTTGCGGTGAGCAGCCGTCTTTCTTCTTGCGATAGATGGTCTCCGGCTGGCGAACGCTCGTACGCGGACCGAACTCAGCCTCAATGGCGTCGTACACGCGAGTCCCCCAGAAGTCCACGGTCATAGACGTGTTCGTCATTTTGGTGGTGATGAGGACGGGATAAGGACTGTCATTGCGGAACTTCATGTCGAAGATTCCCCAGGCGACAGTCGCCTCCAGACCGGGCTGGTATCGCGAGATGTAGACCGAGTGTGCACGCGTATCCACCCGCTCCATGCCTGCGAAGAAGGCGGCCGTCCAGACTGCTGTCGTGGCGGCGGATACGCCGCCCCCCAGAGCCTCTTCGAATACGCCGCCAGGACCAATGATGATGCCCTCGGTATATCCGTTCTCGACGGTGCGCTCCTTGATGGTGTCGTTCATCGAGAAGGTCTCACCGGGCATCAAGATCGTGCCGTTGACGTACTCAGCGGCCTGACCGATGTTGGTGACGCGGTACGCGGCGTAGTCGAATTTTTGGGTAAAGGTCGAGAGTTTGTCCTTAATTCCCAGAGCCTCGGCATCGGCAGTGGTGAATGTCGGTTGACGCGTGCCTTCGGGAACGATCACGTCCCGAGAGCCTCCAGCAGATACATCTTGGCCGAGAACGCCCAGAACTTTCTCGGCTAATTCCTCATCCTCGACGCCACCACCCGCGCGGCTGGGGACGATGAGGAGTTTCCCGTTCTTGTTCACTCGGAAGCGCGCGTCCTCCGGCTCTTCAGCGACAGTAAGTTCATCAGAGATAGATGCATACAACTTCGCACCATCGAGTTCCACGACGTAATCGCCATCGATTGCACTGAATGTCAGCGAGTCACCTATCAAGCTAGCGGGAATCTCAGCGACAGTGCTTCCAATCACCACATTGACCGGACCTGAGACAGCTGCCTGCGCGAAGATGTTCGCCGCCTCGGCATTCGCGACGGTCACCACGGGTTCCTCGATTGCAACCGGGAGCTCCACTTGGCGGCGTGGCTGAGTAATCGATTCAACGATGAGACTGCGAGTCGCATCCCGGTCGATGGTGCGTCCCTGCTGGCCAGGTACGAAAGAGACCCGTGTCCCCCGCACACTCAACTCAGGGTCGATTGGCTGAGTAGTGACGAGCCGGTCGAATGCGCGCACTTGGAGTTCGAGTTTGTCCTCTTCAACAACCACCGTTGGCGGTACTTCGTCGCCGCTACCGAAGAAGCGCGCAAACGGATTCCACGCAGTCCGAAGGAGCGGCTCGACGGTCTCCTGGGCATTCACCCACACGCCTGCCTGCCGGGGCTTGACGATGAGGATCTCCCCGGCGTTGTCGAACTCAAGTGGAGCGGCCGCCGGCCGGGCAACCTCGTCACGGACCTTCTCGATCGCGGCATTACGACCCAATCCGCCGATATCCACCCCATTGACGGTTGTTCCCGCCGGCACGACCGGACCAGCGAGGACAGTCACCAACACGGCGAGCCCGACCAACGCGAGCAAGCCCGCGCTAATCGAGCCGGCGATGATCTGGATGCGAGAAGGGCGCCATTCGCGGCGATGTGACTCAGTCACTAACCCCTCTCCCCCTTACCTGGAAGACAATCGTGGGCCTTAGCCCACAGGTGGACCGTTGATCCACGCCCGGACCACGATGGTAAGCAGAGGCGGCTAGCTAATCAAAACCCGAGGGTTCGGCGGCACGTCCACGGTTGACTAGTTCTTGGTCGCGACCGGCTCGCAAACTGGCGAAGGAGCGAGGTGGCAGTGTCGCCACCGCCGAGCCCATCACTGCCCCGCTGAGCAAATACCCCCATTGGCGCAATCCGCTACTGACCGCAAGGTCGCCGGACGTGGTCTCCGTCGCCAGAAAGAAGGTCATGATCAGCCATCCCACCAGCACGAACCAAGCCGCCGACCTGCGCTGCACCACCTTCGCTGCGCCTCGGATGGCCACCAGTAGGACAACGACGACGATCACCACGCCCCATGGCACAACCAGGTAGCGCCCGTCGAATGTCCAGATGAAGCGATGCGCTTGGACGAATCCACCGGCCAGTCCAATTACCAGCCCGACGACCGCCGCCGCGAGGAGCGACAAGGTGGTCCGAATCACGCGCCAATCCCGGCGAACAGATCCTTCTCATGTCCGTTGCCGTCTGCTTCGAGACGACCAGTGATGGCACGACCGCGAACTAACCGGAAGTACTCCGTTCCCATCACCTCTGAACCCAAGTTGTTGGACAAGGCGAAGAAGCCGCCGTCCACGGTCACCTGGGTCTTGTGCGCCGCTAATGCCTGCATCTTCGTGTCAAGAAAGTCATGAGCGTCGATGGCTGTAGTAATTAGTTCGTCATCGCAAGCGAACGGAATCTCGTCTGGATCCATTGCCGCAAATTCCGAATCGGAACCCTGTTCACGCAGGGCCATGATTCCGGCACGCACCACGCTTCGTGGAAATGCAGTCCAGTAGACCTTCGGCACCCACCACGCCTCTCCCGTCTCCGGGAGGAAAGAGCGTGATTCGGCAAGTGCAAGTGCGTAATGCGTGACGCGGTGCGCCTGGATGTGGTCGGGATGTCCGTAGCCACCGAAGTCGTCGTACGTGACAACCACGTGGGGTCGGACCTCTCGAATGACAGGAACCAACTCGCTCGCCGCCTGGAGAAGATCGGCCCGCCAGAAACTGTCGGCGCGATCGTTGCTGGGAACGCCCATCATCCCCGAGTCGCGGAATCGTCCCGGACCCCCGAGAAAACGATGGTCGTCGATGCCAAGGATTCGCATCGCGTCGGACAGTTCACCAATGCGGTGTTGACCAAGGCCATCTGATTGGTTCGCTGCAAGGTGCTCGAGCTCGGGAACGAGGATCTCTCCTTCCTCACCGAGCGTGCACGTGACGAGCGTGACCTGGGCACCATCGGCCGCGTACTTGGCCATGGTCG
>JAQCBM010000056.1 GCA_027729865.1 Actinomycetota bacterium | reverse complement strand
CGGTTCGCAACCTTAAGTTTACGGCCGACGAGTTGGCCGCCATCGATGCGTTCGCAGGCGAAGGCGGTATCGACCTGTGGCGGGAGCAGTCGCGGTACGAGTGATGTCCAGCTAGCTCGCGGTGGAAGTCGCCGCGGGCAGTGCTGGTGGAGGGAAGGGATGATCAGGATCGCGACCGGTCACGAACTTCGCTACGCCGTAGACCGCGCCGGCGATAGGTACGGCGATCAGAGCTCCGACGATGCCGAGGGCGATGCTGCCGGCTGCGATGGCGAAGATGATCGCGAGCGGGTGCAAACTCACCGCCTTGCCCATCACGAGTGGTTGCAGAACGTCGCCATCGAACGAACCGACCACCACTGTCAGCAAAATAACGAGCAGCGCGATAACGGGACCGCGCTCGGCCAAAGCGACCACAGCGGCGAAGAACGTAGCGATCGGCGCACCGATCACCGGAATGAAGGCGCCGAAGAAGACCACAGCGCTGAGCGCCGGGGCCAGCGGCACTTGCATGACTGTCAGGCCGATGAAGACCAAAGTGGCATCGGCCAGCGCAATGAGCACGATTCCGCGGGTGTAGCCGCTGATGGCACCCCAGGCGATGCGGCCCGATGTGTCCACTGTGGGTTCGATGCTGCGCGGCAGCCAACTGATCACCCAACCCCAGATTTTGCCGGGGGTGAGCAGGAAGAAGATCACGCCGAATAAGAACACCGATCCCGCGATGATCACGGTGCCGAGATTGCTGAGCTCACCGACAGCCGAACTTAAGACGCCCTTGGCGGCAGTGGTTCCCCAACCCTCAGCTTGCGTGAACAGATTGTTGATCGCCTCGTCCGTCAAACCGAGCGGACCATCTTTCAGCCAGCCGCGAATGTCCGACAGTCCCGATTGCAGACTCGAGACGAGCTTTGAACTCTCCGAAATCGTGGACCTCACCACGATGAACAAGATCGTCACGATCGCTGCAATGATCAGGATGAGGGCCATGATCATCGCCAGCACTTTCGGCAAGAACTTGTTCAGGAGGTTCATCACCGGCGACGTCCATGCGGTGACCAGCATGGCGAGGAAGAGCGCGAAAACGACCGGGAATATCTGCCCGAGAATCAGGCCGACAACCACGAGACCAGCCAGAAGGACCAGGATCCGCCATGTGATTCCGGCTGCGTTTTGAAGGGTTTGGGGGACCTGCGGGCCGCCCGATTGCTCGGCCATGGGGCCTACTTCCGCTCGGTTGCTTGGTCGATCGCTTGCTCAATCGATCCGGACGCTACCAGCGGGGGTGCGGAAAACGACTGCAGAAACTCCAGGTTCGTCGTCGTCCACCCAGACAACATCGATGCCTTCGAGTTCGGTGCTGGTGTCGAGAATCCCATCGATGGGACCGCGGTCGCCGCACAACTCGATGGTCTCGATGCTGATGTCCCGGCCACCGGCGCTGGGGTGCTCGATGTCAGTGCAGTCCCAACTCACGAAAAATGGAACCTGGGGTGTGTCCATCGTGTCAAGAATGCCGAGCTGGTGCCAGCACAACTCCACGCCATCGGGCCGGATGCGGTGCCCGCGAGCAGCGGGGCGTCCCAGGCGCTGTTCAACGGGGGCGATGTCGTCGACAGCAAGGACCCAACTGAGCCAGCCGCCCCCGTCTTCGGCCCGCTGGTGCACGGCCCGACCGAAGGGCGCCTTTTGGGCAGCCGGATGGTCTAGAGCGCTGACAACTTCGATGTATGACCCTCCGGCCAGCGGAAGGATGAAGTTTCGGGTTCCGAATGACGGATGGCGACCACCGTCGATAAAGGTTCCGCCGAGGTCGGATCCGATGCGTTGGATCACGTCGGGGATCTCGCTTGTGGTGCAGGCGTAGGACAGGTGGTCGAGCCGCATGGCGGCATCTTGCCTAATGGGTGCAGGCGCCAACGCGGGGGGTCGGTCTTGTGGCAGGCTCCGACCATGTCTGCTGAGCCTGAGTCGACGTCACAGACTCAATCGTCTGTTGATCCGTCACTCGGTGCACCGAGTGCGAAGTTGGACATGCGCAAGACGATCATCTTGGGCGTTGTTGGTATCGCCTTCATCGTGTTGATCTTCTGGAAGGTGATTCCGCAGATCGGCAGTTACAGCGAAGCTCTCGCGTCGCTGGAATCCATGACGTGGATTGCTATCGCGATCATCATTGCGACGGTCGTGCTCTATCTCGCGGTCTACGGACTCGCGTACAAAGCTGCCGAACCGAAACTCACGTACTGGCAATCGCAGCAGGTGAATCAAGCAGCCTTCACGATCAGCAACGGCGTGCCCGCCGGAGGGGCGGTGGGACTGGCCGTCCAGTTCGGCATGCTGACCAGTTTCCGGCTGACCCCGACCAATGCCACGGCAGCGATCACCGCTGTGAGCATCTGGAGCACCTTCATCAGCCTGGGATTCCCGATCCTGGGCGTCTTGGCTCTGTCTGCCTCCGGGTCGGCGGACAACATCGCCTGGGTGGGCCCCCTGGGGCTGGCCATCTTGGTCGCCATCATCGTGCTGTTCGTCCTGATCATGCGATCTCCCGCGCTCGCGCAGAAGGTCGGGAACCTTGGCAATACGGTTCTGGCTCCGATCAAGCGCCGGTTCTCGCGCTTTGCGGATCTCGATGTGGCGGGTCCGATCGTGAAGTTCCGCCAGGACATGTACGACCTGCTTCGCCGGCGCTGGTTGTTGCTCACATTGGCCCAGGTGGGCATCAGCTTCACGCAGTTCTTGATCTTGTTCGCAGCGCTGCGCGGTGTGGAGGGTTGGGGTCAAGGCGGCACCAGTCCGCTTGATGCATTCGGTGCTTACGCCGTCAGTCACATCATGTTGATGGTTCCCATCACGCCCGGCGGTCTGGGCACGATGGACGCACTGATGATCCAGCTTCTAGTGAGTTCGGGGACTGAAAAGGGAGCAGCGACCGCCGCTGATCTTGTGTGGCGGGCAACGTCGTACTTCCCGCAAATCATCGTCGGCATCATCGCCTTGGTGGCGTGGTACCGACGTGCTGGCCAAGCCTTCGCCACCCGGAGTGTCGGTGCGAAGGAGTCGGAGGGTACGCACTAGTGTTTGGCACGACCCGGTCGTCGCGGGAGGGGAAGCCTTCGGCGGCCGGGTCCTTGCATGCCGGATATGCGCAAGCCGATCGTCCGTTCCGGAGTTTCGTAGCGTTGGGTGATTCATTCACCGAAGGTCTGAACGACGACGTTCGTTTCGACGGTCGCCATCGAGGTTGGGCTGATCGCGTTGCGGAAGGGTTGCTTGCGCGACAAGACATCGACGAACTTGCGTACGGGAATCTCGCAATTCGAGGTCGTCTGATCGCACAGGTGCGCAGTGAGCAAGTTCCTGTTGCGGTGTCGATGCGTCCAGACCTGGTGACTTTCGCCGCAGGTGTCAACGATGCGCTGCGCAAGAACTTCGACCTCAATGCAGTGGTCACCGATCTTGAGGTGAGCGTCAAGGCGCTAAGGCAATCCGGAGCCCAGGTACTGGTTTTCGCCTATGGCGATCCGTCACGGCGGACGCGGTCCTTGTCGAGCCTCACCGCACGAATGCGGAGCCTGCGGTCGGCCACGCTGGAGGTTGCTCGGATCTACGACTGTTTCCTGGTCGATTTCTGGGGCGTGAGTACCTACGACGACGAGCGGCTGTGGTCGGCTGATCGCCTCCACCTGTCGCCCCTGGGACACAGGGTCACCGCTTTGGCCGTTTTGGAGGAATTGGGCCTGGGCGATCCCTCCTGGCGGAGCCCGGTGTCGGCGCCGCCTCGCGTGGGTTTCACCCGGCGCCGCATCCGCGATGCTGCCTGGTTCGGTGCGCACGCCGGTCCGTGGTTTGCTCGCAGAGTCCGCAAAGTGAGTTCGGGTGCGGGCATCGAACCGAAGGATCCGACGTATCGGATAGTGAATTGAGTCGGCGGTTGCCCACAGGCAGTGCGCATCGCGTCCACATCTACGAACTGGGGGAGTGCTTCCCCGCGCGCACAGTCGCAGGGTTAACGCATGACCCGTATCGAAACAAAACCGCGTCCGTCCATCATTGCGCTGGGATCACCGCCAGACGTCGCGGCGGCACTGCCGCACCTTCTGGGTTTTCATCCCGAGGAATCCCTAATCTGCTTGTGGCTGCGAACTGGGGAACTACTGGTGCTGCAGCGTGCGGATCTAGCTGAGTCGGTCAGCCAGAGCGAATACATCGATGCATACCTGGGTGCTGCTTCGACAATCGCCGCCGATGAAGTTGTGATCGTGTGTGTCACTCGACACGAGGATGACGGACTATCGCTGGTGCGTGGCATGAGCGAGCACATGAAAAGTCATGTGGACGACGTTCACGTGCGCGGGGCGATGATCATCAGCGGGGGGCAAGTCCGATCCGCGGAGCCGGGGGATGAGTGGACCTGGATCAGCGCCGATCACCGGCAACGGGCTGATGAGGTACTCGGATCGAGGTCGGATGCCCCGCGCGTTCGACGCAACCGTCGTGAAGTTGTGTCGGAGGTCGCATACGACGAGTCCACCAATGACTCGAACCACCTGAATGTCCCAGCGGATACCGATCGATTGTGTTCGGTACTGGCGCGCGGCGCAGTGACCGGCATCAAGGAACGTCAACTGATTCGAGAGGCTGGCCGAGAGGTGCAAGGCCGGGATCTGATCATGTGGTGGGCTGCGCAGGTCCCCCTCGACATGCGGCGAGAGCTCCTTGAGGCGTTGTTGAGCGCCATGCGCGCTACTGCGCCGGGACAAGCTGCCCACTTGGCGTGTGCCACGGCGGCGACTTCTTGGCTGTGCGGTGACGGTGTGCGAGCGAATGCGGCCTTGGACCGGTGCCTGGAGGAGGAGCCGGTCCACTCCATGGGCCGGATGTTGGAAGCCGCAATGGTGGCGGCCGTGCCTCCATCGTCCTTTGCGCAGATGCTCGCCGAAGTGGATCCGCAGGTAGTGGGCGCGAACCAGGCTGTCGTGGACAGCCTCAGAGAGTGGGGCTATAGTCCTCGCTAGGTCAAGAGATCCAGCGTCAAGCCCCGGCTTGCTGGACGGCAACCCTCCAACCGCGGTGGGGTGCTCCGGTGGAGACCTGGCCCGATATCGGGCAAGCGCGGGTCTTGCGCAGGGCAAGGCCCCGGATGGATGCGAGGTCTGACATGCGCTGTACCCGTTTCATGTGTTGACGGCGCTGCGTCGTATCTGAGTGCTGCGTGCACTGCGGAATCGACGACAGCGCTTGAGCCGAGCCGTCGCTGCGGACGCCAGCGCTGGCGCTCTCGGTCGGCATGAACAAGGCGATCCACCCCAACCCACGTCATCGTGACACATCTCAAAACGAGATACGAACCAAGGAGAGAAACAATGAGTGAAGGCTGGTCCTTCGATACCAAGCAGATCCACGCCGGACAGTCCCCAGACGCGGCCACCAATGCACGCGCATTGCCGATCTACCAAACAACGTCGTACACCTTCAACGACACCAATCACGCTGCCAACCTGTTCGCGTTGAAGGAACTCGGCAACATCTACACGCGCATCATGAACCCGACGCAAGCAGTGGTCGAGGATCGCATCGCGGCACTCGAGGGCGGCGTGGGTGCGCTGCTGGTATCGAGTGGGCAGTCGGCCGAAGCACTGGCGATTATGAACATCGCCGAGGCTGGCTCGCACATCGTTGCCAGCCCGAGCCTGTACGGCGGAACGTTCAACCTCCTACAGCACACCCTCCCGAAGTTCGGTATCGAAACGACATTCGTGAGCGATGCCAACGACCTGGATGCCTGGCGTGCCGCGGTGCGCCCGAACACCAAGGCGTTCTTCGGTGAAACCATCGCTAATCCGCTCAGCGAGGTTCTCGATATCGAGGGCATCGCGGGTGTTGCCCACGAAGCAGGCGTTCCGTTGATCGTCGACAACACCGTTGCCACGCCCTATCTGATCCGGCCGCTGGAGTGGGGAGCGGACATCGTTGTTCACAGTGCCACCAAGTACATCGGTGGACACGGCACCGCAGTGGCGGGCGTCATCGTGGATGGCGGTTCCTTCTGCGGGGGCCAGTACCCGGATAAGTACCCCGGCTTCAATCAGCCCGATGTGACGTACAACGGTCTGGTCTATGCGCGCGACCTGGGAGCTGACGGCCTGTTCGGAGTCAACGTCTCCTTCATCCTGAAGGCTCGCGTGCAACTACTCCGCGACTTGGGTGCGGCAACGACTCCGTTCAACGCCTTCTTGTTGTCGCAGGGTTTGGAGACCTTGAGTCTTCGCGTCCAGCGTCACAGCGATAACGCCCTTGCGGTAGCGCAGTGGTTGGAGGATCGCGACGAGGTGGAGAAGGTCAACTACGCCGGACTGAACAGCAGCCCGTGGCATGCCCTCGCGAACAAGTACGCACCTTTGGGAAGTGGCGGCGTGCTGAGCTTCGAGATCGCCGGCGGCGTCGAAGCGGGCAAGAAGTTCGTGGAGGGTTTGGAACTGCATAGCCATGTGGCGAACATCGGCGATGTTCGTTCGCTGGTTATCCACCCGGCTTCGACCACACACTCCCAACTCACGCCTGAACAGCAGGTTGCCGCGGGTGTTACCCCAGGACTCATTCGCCTTGCGGTGGGTATCGAGGCTCTGGATGACATCCTCGCCGACCTCGACGCCGGATTCCGATCGGCGAAGCAGGCCTGAGCATGCCCCAAGGTCCTATCGACTACACCGGTCTGCCTCCCGCCAGCGCTGCCTGGCGGGAGGGGGATCCGGTGGGCGATCGATCCTTCGTGTCCGTCGGCGAACTCACCACCGAGTCCGGGGTCACCATTCCGGACGTCACGGTCGCCTACGAGACATGGGGCGAGTTGGCACCGGATGGTCGCAACGCGGTCTACGTGTGTCACGCACTCACCGGTGATTCGCATGTGACCGGACCGGCTGGCGAGGGTCACCGCACCAGCGGTTGGTGGGACGGGCTCGTGGGTCCAGGAAGGCCCATCGATACGGACCGGTGGTTCGTCGTGTGTGCGAACGTGCTCGGTGGCTGCCAGGGAACAACCGGACCGTCGAGTGCAGCACCCGATGGCAGTCCGTGGGGCAGTCGCTTCCCGAGCGTGACGGTCGCGGACATGGTCGAGGTCGAGCGCAGGTTGACCGATCACCTCGGGATCGACCAGTGGTCGCTGATGTTGGGGCCATCGCTGGGTGGCATGCGCGTTCTTGAATGGATGGTCGCCCGTCCCGAGCGGGTGCGTAGTGGTCTGGTTCTTGGCTCGACTGCAGCGGTGACGGCCGATCAAATTGGAACTCACATGGCGCAAATCGAGGCCATCCGCATGGATCCGAATTTCCGCGGCGGTGACTACTACGACGCTGCTGATGGCGAAGGCCCGCATCGAGGCATGGGAATAGCGCGACGGATCGCTCACTTGACTTATCGCAGCGAGACCGAGCTCGATCTGCGATTCGGTCGCGGACCGCAAGGCGAGGAAGATCCGTATCGCGAGGCACCCGATGGTGCGCGAGGGCGGTTCGCGGTGGAGTCCTACCTGGATCACCACGCAGACAAACTTGCCCGACGTTTCGACGCCAACACCTACATCGCCTTGACCGAGGCGATGAGTCTTTTCGATCTAGGTCGAGGACGCGGGGGAGTTGCGACGGCACTTGCGCAGATTGATGCTCCCTTGACTGTGGTCGGCATAGATTCAGACCGGTTGTTCCCGCTCCGACTGCAAGCGGAGTTGGCCGAGTTGACACCCGGTGCCGACGAACTCCACGTATTGCGTTCCCCGTACGGCCACGATGGTTTCCTGGTTGAGGACGATCAGGTAGGGGCATTCATCCAGCACGCTGTGGCCCGCATCGGTGCGGATAACCGACCGGGATCGTGACATCAGTCCGAGGAAAAATATGCTCGGCCAAGCAACAGCTATCGCGGTTGTGCCACGATCGTCGGTGTGTTGAGCAACTACGACCTGTCCGTGCGGATTTCCAAGACTGACGAAGAGCGCCTGCTCGCTGAGGAACAGCGACGCCTGGTCATGTTGCGTCTGGTGGACGGCGGCATCTTCGATGGATCGGGAATCTTGGGGCCACCTATCTGCGTTGTCTTCGAGGGCTGGGACGCATCGGGTAAGGGTGGCGCGATTCGCCGGCTCGTTTCACCATTGGATCCGCGCCACGTGCGGGTCGCATCGGTTGCCGCACCCACGAAGGATGAGAAGAGACATCACTTCCTGACACGTTTTTGGCCTGTGTTGCCCGGCTGGGGAGGTATGGCCGTTCTGGATCGCAGTTGGTACGGCCGGGTGCTCGTTGAACGGGTCGAGGGTTACGCAACCGAAGAGCAGTGGCGTCGGGCCTACGACGAGATCAAGGCGTTCGAGCGCACGCTCGTCGACGAGGGCATGATCTTGATGAAGTTCTGGATGCACATCAGCCCTGACGAGCAGCTGCGTCGCTTCCACGCCCGCGAGAAGAATCTCCTGAAGCGCTGGAAACTTACCGAAGACGACTGGCGCAACCGGCACAAGTGGGATCAGTACGAAGAAGCCGTCAACGAGATGATCGAGCGGACGGATACCTCGTATGCGCCCTGGACGGTAGTCGAAGCTGAGGACAAGCGGTACGCGCGCGTGAAGGTTCTGCAGACCGTGACCGATCGCATTGCGCGTGGGTTGTTGGCGCACGGCATTGACGTGCCTCCGGAGGCGATACCGCCGACCGTGGAGACATAAGCCCGGGCTCTCCGCCCAGACCTGCAGGTTGCGTCATGATTCGCCAGTTTTCTGACGCAACCTGCAGGTCTCGGCGTCGATGGTGGTTATCCACAGGTAGGAATTGACCTCTGGTGTGGCAGGCATCGGTCGGCTTACCGTCGCATGCGTGTGGTTAGTTCAATCGCCTAGGCGACAGGCCGGATTGTCGCGACTTTTGGTAGTCGCGGTCGTTTGTGTTGTCGGACTCGCGGGTCTGGTCTTTGCGCCGGTGAGCACCGCGGTGACTGTCATCGGCGACGAGGAGACCGAACGATTCGTCGGCTCAGGTGCAGTACTTCTGCCCACATCCGTCGGTTGGAGTGATCGAGTTCACGCGTCCACGTGCGTGGGCTGTCGATGGAAGGTCACCGCTCCCTGTCTTCGAGACGACGAACACGGCGATGCTGGCTGCCGGGGAACCATTTTGGGTTGCCCGCAGGGAAGGGAAATCAGCCGTGCCTGGCTGGCTCGACCCGGGCAGGACTTCGAACCGGTAGGGCTGTTTTGCCCCAGCGACGGTGAAGTGACGTCCGTGGCGGACGCCACTGTTCGAGTGAGCGGACAATTCGCTCGCAATATCCCGCCTTTGAGTGTGAAGTGCGCTCCCGAGCGGGGGGTAGTGGTGGGTATTCCCCTGCATTGCCGTTCGCTGCAGCCGTCGGCTCAGGTGAGCTGGGTGGATTCGATTGCCGGGTATTCGGTGAACACATCCGCGGTGGCAACCTGGCACTGGGACTTCCAGCAGTTCCTCCCATCAGGTGCGATGGCAGGTCACTGGTCCCACGTTGCCCATCAACCAGGTGCCGACTACCCGGGCATTGGCGTTCGCCAGGGGTTCACCGTGGCGGGGGTGCACCAGGTGGATGTGCGTGCCCATTGGCGCGGGACCTTCACAGTCGACGGTCTGGGGCCGTTCCCGATAAACCCGGGCCTGGACCAACGCGCCCGGGTGCAGGTCCCCACCGGCTCGGCCCTGGGCATCGTTCGCGTGCCGACCGGCGAAGGCCGGGCCTACTAGCCGGGGG
>JAQCBM010000055.1 GCA_027729865.1 Actinomycetota bacterium | reverse complement strand
GGATGTGTACAAGATGTAGAGCGGATCGGTTGCTGCCACCGACACCGGATCAGCAGGTGTTGCAACCGACACGGCTTCGACCCAATCCACATCGCGCGGACCCATGTGTGCTGTTACCTGCGGACGCTGGAACACCACCACGGCCTCGGGCGCATGCGCGCTCATCTCGATAGCTGCATCGACAAGTGGCTTGTATTCGATGATGCGTGTGGGCTCGATCCCGCAACTAGCAGTGAGGATGACACGTGGCCGCGCATCATCGATCCGGGCACTGAGTTCGGCTGGCGCGAATCCACCGAACACGACCGAATGGATCGCACCGATACGCGCACACGCGAGCATCGCAACCACGGTCTGGGGAATCATCGGCATATAGATGACGACGCGGTCCCCATGCCGGACCCCGAGGTCGGTCAAGACGCCGGCGAATCGCGCAAGATCATCGAGCAGTTCGGCATATGTGATCGTTCGCTGCGTACCGGTGAGTGGACTGTCGTAGATGATGGCGGCCTGATCACCTCGACCAGCATGCACATGGCGGTCGATTGCGTTCACGCATGTGTTGAGGCGCGCATCCGGGAACCACCGGTACAGCGGGGCATTCGAAGTATCCAGAATCTGGCTGGGTGCGACGTCCCAGTCGATTGCCTGCGCTGCTTCACGCCAGAAGGTTTCTGGTTCGCGGATGCTCACGTTGTAGGCATCCAGATACGCGCCCATGCGCTAGCCCCTTTCCGCTTCCTCTCGTGCGCGTCGCTTCTCGTCGTGTGCCTGACGAGCACGCTGCGCCGCTCCGGTGAAGACCTTGATGATGACAGCAAGGAAGCCCAGTCCGAGGGCCATTTGCAGCATCACGATGAAGCGAGCTATGTCGGTCACGGCCGTAATGTCGCCGAAGCCAACTGTGGCCAAGACAGTCAAGGTGAAGTAGGCGGCTGAGATATGATCGATCGGTTCGGAGAAGGATCCTGGGTTGTCACCTTCGAGGATGACGTAGATCGCACTGAAGATCGCGATGAACAACCCAGCACTCAAGATCAGCGATTCAGCTGCGACCAGCCCCGGCCGCTTGGACTTGACCACACGCTTGAGTTGCCATCGCAGGACCAATCCGTAGATCACCATGCCGATGAGCAAGAGCGTAACCGGGATAGAGATTCGTGGGTCGCTTTCTTCGGGAACCAGGCTCAGCACCCAGAAGATGAAGACCAGACCGAGAACAGTGCGCAGCACAGATAAGGCCACCTCGACCCACATGGGGCGATCCGTCTTTGGCAATCGATCGGTCACGGGCAACGGGGATTCCTCCATGGCCGGTGAGTCTTCCATGAATCCCGTCGATCAGGCCTCGAGTGCCGCCAACTGCCCGCAGGCACCGTCGATTTCGCGTCCGCGGGTGTCCCGGACGGTCACCGGCACGCCGGCCTCGCGCAGCGCAGCCACGAACTCTCTTTCGGTTTGCGGCGTTGAGGCCGTCCACTTCGAGCCGGGGGTGGGATTGAGCGGGATGAGATTCACATGCACCAGGTGGCCGGCGAGCATCTCCCCCAGTACCCCCGCCCGCCAGCGCTGGTCGTTGATGTCCTTGATCAGCGCGTATTCGATGCTGACCCGGCGTCCGGTCTGCTCAACGTAAAACCAGGCCGCATCGAGCACCTCCGAGACTTTCCACCGGTTGTTGATCGGCACCAGGGTGTCGCGCAAGTGATCATCGGGAGCATGCAAGGACACCGCAAGGGTGACCGGCATCCCTTCCTCGGCGAGTTGCCGGATGCGCGGCACCAAACCCACCGTGGACACCGTGACCCCGCGGGCACTAATTCCCAGGCCTTCGGGTGGCGGGTCGATCAGTCGATGCAGTGCCCCCACCACGTTGCGGTAGTTCGCGAGCGGCTCACCCATGCCCATGAAGACCACATTGCTGACGCGTCCGGGTCCACCAGGTACTTCACCTGCTGCCAGCGCGCGCGCTCCCGCCAAGACCTGGTCGACGATCTCTGCGGTTGACAAGTTGCGGGTCAGGCCCGCCTGCCCGGTGGCGCAGAACGGACAGTTCATGCCGCATCCAGCCTGCGAGGAGATGCACATCGTCACCCGATCGGGGTAACGCATCAGTACCGACTCGACGAGTGATCCATCGTGCAAGCGAAACAGAGACTTGATGGTGGTGCCGTCGTCGCACGCCACTGTGCGAATCGGGTCGAGAAGTGTGGGTAGAACCCCGCGCAGCGTCTCCCGATCCGCAACTTTGATGTCCGTCCACGTCTCGGGGTCGTCTTGCAAGTGCACGAACAGGTGGGTGGATACCTGATCAGCGCGAAATGCCGGCAAACCAAGTTCCGCCACCGCTTCGCGTCGTTCGCTGCGGGACATGTCCAGCAGGTGACGCGGTGGTTTGCCGCGGGCGGGGGCTTCCAGAACGAGATCAACCATTACAGACCCACCATCACAAACCGACCCCGTTGGAGCCGAAGAACACCGTGAAGAGCGCCCACGATGCAAAGGCATTGGGCACCAGGGAATCGAGTCGATCCATCATCCCTCCATGGCCGGGGAGGAAGGAGCCCATGTCCTTGATGCCCAGGTCTCGCTTGATGGCACTCTCGGCAAAGTCACCACCTGTGGCAGTGATGGTGAGAACCAAACCCGCGATGACACCCTGCCACCAGGGCGCATCCAGCAGGAACGTGAAGGACAGTGCACCGACCACCGACTGCATCAGGACCGAGCCGGCGAATCCCTCCCAGGACTTCTTCGGGCTGATTGATGCTGCGATCGGGTGCTTGCCATAGAAGATGCCGGCGAAGTAACCGCCGATGTCGTTGGAGATCGTGAGCAGGATGAACACGATGACGCGCCACGGCCCGTTGTCCGTCGCCAACGTCAACATCAAGAATCCGGCCATGAAGGGCAGGTAGACGATCACGAAGATCGACGCGGTGATGTCGCGGACGTATCCGTCCACCCCTCGACGAATGCGCCACAGGGTTGCCAGGAGTACCAGGGCGCCGGTGGCCACCAATTGCCAGATGGGGCCGGCGAAGTATGCGACAACGGGCAGCAGGACCACCGAGCCATAGGCAGGAACTCGCGCGATCTTGATATCGCGGGATGCGAAAGCCTGGACCATCTCGCGCATGGCGATCGCGAGCGCCGCGATGACCACCAGGCCGAAAAGTGGCTTGTACGTGAACAAGCTCACGATCACGATGACCGCGAGGACCACACCAGAGGCAACTGCCGCTGGGAGATTGCGCCCAGTGCGCGATGACTTACCGCGTCGGGGCTTGTCTTCGCCCCGGTCAGATGTAGAGGGAGACATCAGACCTCGAGCAGTTCGGCCTCTTTGTGCTTGAGAACCTCATCAACGTGCTCCACATGCTTGTGGGTGAGGTCATCGAGCTGCTTCTCCGCGCGACGGACGTCATCTTCTCCTGCGTCGCCATCTTTTTGCAGTTTGTCGAGAGATTCCTTGGCGTGACGACGGATGTTGCGGATCGCCACCCGGCCATCTTCAGCCTTGGCACGCGCCTGCTTGATGTATTCCTTGCGTCGCTCTTCGGTCAACTCAGGCAGCACCACACGAATGATCGCGCCGTCGGTGTTCGGGTTGATCCCCAGATCACTGTCTCGAAGTGCCTTCTCGACCGCAGCCATCGCACCTTTGTCGTACGGGCTGATCACGATCATCCGAGCCTCGGGCACCTGGAAGGACGCCAATTGGTTGAGTGGAGTGACCGTGCCGTAGTAGTCCACGGAGATCTTGTTGAACATCGACGCGTTCGCGCGACCCGTACGGATGGTGCCGAAGTCCTCGCGAGTCACCTCGATGGCCTTGTCCATCTTTTCGGTGGCCTCGAGCAGGATCATGTCGATGTCTTCGCTCACGGGGGTCTCCTTAACTGTCCGATGAGACTAACGTGCCGATGCGTTCGCCCCGGGCTGCGCGGGCGATATTGCCTTCGACCAACAAGTTGAACACCACGATGGGTAGATCGTTGTCTCGACACAGGCTGATGGCGGTGGCGTCGGCCACTTTCAGATCCTGGGCGAGTACCTCATCACAGGTGAGGTACTCATAGCGCTGGGCGTTCGGGTTGGTACGTGGATCGGAGTCGTAGACGCCGTCCACCCCCTTGGCCATCAACACAACTTCGGCACCGATTTCCAACGCGCGTTGCGCGGCAGTGGTGTCTGTGGAGAAGTACGGCTGGCCGAGACCTGCGCCGAAAATCACCACACGGCCCTTTTCGAGGTGACGCATCGCCCGGCGTGGCACATAGGGTTCAGCGACTTGACCCATCTCGATCGCCGTTTGCACCCGGGTATCGAGTCCCACCTTCTCGCAGAAGTCCTGCAAGGCCAAGCAGTTCATGACGGTGCCGAGCATGCCCATGTAGTCCGCGCGAGCACGATCCATACCTCGCTCGGACAGTTGCGCGCCGCGGAAGTAGTTACCGCCGCCGATCACCACGGCCACTTCGGTGCCCGACGCGACAACGTCGGTGATCTGTCGAGCAATCGAGGCAACGACGTCCGGGTCAACGCCCAGGCCACCACCCCCGGCGAAAGCTTCGCCACTGAGCTTCAGCAGAACGCGCCGCCAGCCACCTTCCGGGGCCTGCGGCCAGGTCTCGATAGTGCCTTCCAGGGATGGCTGAACCGGCTCCGATGCTCTGGACCGATCCATCAACCCTCCCTGCGCTAGTCCTAGACCCTGGGGTCGCCCCTACGCCTGACCCGGCTCGAACCTAGCGAATGCCCGGATCGTGGTGCCGCTTTCGGCCAGAACGTCGCTCACGGACTTCTTGCCGTCCACCACGCTGGGCTGCTCGAGCAGCACGTTGTCCTTGAAGTAGGCGTTCACCCGGCCCTCGACGATCTTGGCGATGGCCTGCTCGGGCTTGCCCTCTTCACGCGCCGAGGTCTCGGCGATGTGGCGCTCGTTTTCCACCGTCTCCGCCGGAACCTCCTCGCGGGTGAGGAATTGCGGGCGCATCGCAGCGATCTGCATCGCCACTCCGCGGGCGGCTTCCTCGCTGCCGTCGTATGCCACCAGAACACCCACCTGCGGCGGGAGATCCGATGCGCGACGGTGCAGATAGGTGGCGGCCGGTGCTTGGAGGACGGCTACCCCACCGAGCTCGATCTTCTCGCCGATCACACCGGCCATCTCGGCAACCGTGTCCGCGACACTCTTGCCAGTGTCCAAAGTGGCCGCAAGCAGCGCGTCGCGATCGGCGATCTGACCGTCGAACGCCGCCTGCGCCAACGTGCCGGCGAGTGCCTGGAATTCCTCACCCTTGGCGACGAAATCGGTCTCGCAGAGCACCTCGACCATGGCGTTGTCGACGGCAGCGACGATGCCGTTCGACGCGGTGCGCTCGGCACCTCGCTTCGCGGCCTTAGCCGCGCCCGAAATCCGCAGGGCCTCGACTGCTTTGTCGAAGTCGCCTCCACTTTCTTCGAGTGCTTTCTTGCACTCCATCATTCCGGCGGAGGTCATCTCGCGGAGCCGCTTAACATCTGCGGCGCTGATCGTTGCCATTTTCTTCCTTCAGATCGTTGTGGTGGGAAAGGTGCGGATAGTTCGTTAGGCCTGTTCGGTTGCAGCCTCGACCGCCACAACTTCCGCGGCCGCGGCTTCATCTGCAGCACCGGCACCGGCGAGGAGCTCGCGCTCCCACTCGGCGAGGGGCTCTTCTGCGGTGCCTGCGGCGCTTGCACCACCTGCGCGTGCCATGAGGCCTTCGGCTACTGCATCGGCGATAACGCGAGTGAGCAGAGCAACCGAACGGATGGCGTCGTCGTTACCCGGGATCGGGAAATCAACTTCATCCGGATCGCAGTTGGTGTCGAGCATCGCGATAACCGGGATGCCGAGCTTGCGAGCCTCGCCTACGGCGATGTGCTCCTTCTTGGTGTCCACAACCCAGATGGCGCTGGGAATCTTGGCCATATCGCGGATACCACCGAGGGTGCGCTCGAGCTTTTCCTTCTCGCGACGCATCATGAGCAGTTCCTTCTTCGTCTTGCCGGAACCTGCGACGTCGTCGAAGTTGATCTCCTCGAGTTCCTTCAGACGCTGAAGACGCTTGTGCACGGTGTTGAAGTTGGTCAACATGCCACCGAGCCAACGCTCGTTCACATACGGCATGCCCACGCGTGAGGCTTGCTCGGCGATCGCTTCTTGACCCTGCTTCTTGGTGCCGACGAACATGATGGAACCACCGTGAGCAACGGTCTCCTTCACGTACTCGTAGGCACGATCGATGTAGGACAGCGACTGCTGCAAATCGATGATGTAGATGCCATTGCGCTCGGTGAAGATGAAGCGCTTCATCTTGGGATTCCAGCGACGGGTCTGGTGTCCGAAGTGGACACCGCTTTCCAGCAGCTGGCGCATCGTGACGACGGCCATGGTCGTTCTCCTTTTCGTGGGCGCGCGCGCCCGCGGGCGGTGCGTGAGCGCGTCACTGCACCGCGTTCGGTTGACGGTTCTTCCGGCGGAAGGACCCCTGGTGACCTCGGTCCACCCCGCCTGCCGGAGCAGGACCGTCGGTGTGAACCGGCCGTGCTGGGCACGGCGGAAGGTCACGCGAAATGTGTGTTGCTTTGCTTCCTCGAGGAATTCCCTCGTGGAGCCGCCTCAGTCTACGCACGTCATCCACAGGCGCCGCCCGTGCCCTCCCCAGGGCGACGCTTGGGGCTACCCAACCCCCGTCCTCGCCCACGAACCTGGGGAACATGTGGACATCGATCGGCTCGACACTCCTGGCCGGGATCCTGGCCGCGGGCACACCGGCCAGCCCCATAGGTCCCGCTGGCTCGACCTGGGTCGCTCCCCTGGCCTCTGGGCTCAGCAGCGTGCTACAGGGGTTCGAACGGCCCGCGGATCGGTTCGCACCCGGCCATCGCGGAGTGGATTTTCCTGCGACGCAGGGCACACCGGTGCGATCGATCGGCGCCGGCACGGTCACCCACGTGGGACAGGTGGCTGGCGTGAGCTCGGTGACGGTCGATCATCGGACGGTTCGTTCGAGTTACTTGCCGATCGATGCGCTCGTTACCGAAGGCCAGCGCGTTGATGTGGGTCAAGTCATCGGGTTCGTGACGGGTACCCATTGCCCGGAGTCGTGCGTGCATCTAGGTCTGCGCCGGCCTGCGTGGGAAAGCCTCGACGCTACGGTCGATCCTTACCTTGACCCGATCGCTTGGATTCGGCGTATCCCGGTGCTCAAGCCGCTGGCCTAGTGCGCGACGTTAGTTGCCCGACCTCGGGTGCGCCTGGTCGAAGGTTGAACGAAGACGTTCTACGGAAACATGCGTGTACCGCTGGGTGGTGGCCAGATTGGCGTGACCGAGTAATTCCTGCACCGAGCGCAGATCGGCGCCACCTTCGAGAACGTGTGTGGCAGCGCTATGTCGCATCGCGTGCGGAGCCACTGCGGGCACCCCTGCGGCATCGGTTGCCTTCTTTACCACGCTGCGCACCACCCGCGAATCAATACGAAAACCTCGTTCGCCGACGAAGAGTGCATGAACCGACGGCAGTGCCAAGTCCGCACGCACCCGCATCCACGCATCGAGAGCGTTCTGCGCAGGCACGCCGTAGGGCACCACACGTTCCTTGTCGCCTTTGCCCACAACCCGCAGAGTTCGGTTGCCCGCGTCAACATCATCAACGTCGAGCCCGCAAAATTCCGAGACTCGGATGGCTGTGCCGTACAAAATCTCCAGGATCGCTGCATCGCGGATACCTCGCGGCGACCCGTCGTGCCGACCGGCATGCTCCAAAACCTGCATCGCTTGGGCTTGATCGAGCACCGTGGGTAGCCGGTTGCCCACACGTGGGCTCACCAGTCGATGACCGGGATCGGTGGCAGACAATCCACGTCGGTGGTACCACGCTGTGAATGCTCGCGCCGATGCCGATCGCCGTGCGATGGTGGAGCGCGACAGGCCAGCCGCGGTGGCAGATGCAAGCCAGGAACGCAGCACCGCAAGGTCAATATCCGCCGGTTCACTGATTTCTCGTTCTGTGCAGAACACCGCTAAGTCGCGAGCATCGGCGAGATAGGCGCGCACCGTGTGAGCACTGCGACCACGTTCATCGCGCAGGTGCGCCGTGAACCCTTGCAGCGCTTCCTCCCACGCGGGCCCATATTCCATGCGCCCCATGGTGACAAGAAGACTTGGTCCTTGCCGTCAGGCTCGCCCGGGACCGCGCACATAAACCCATAGGCCGTCGTCATTGCAGCGCGCATAACCTTCACGCTCGGCCATCAGCAACCACTGCTGTGTCTGGTGAAGATCTAGCCCGCATCGAACGGCGGTCGCCTCGATGCTCAGGCCCGGATGGTGAACACCCGGAAGTGCATCGAGCACCTCCTGCAAGGGCGCGGGGATCTGCTGCTGGTCAACACTTGCTGAACTATGAGCTCGCAGCGGTTTCAGCGCTTCGCGTAGGTCGTCGACATCACCGGCCAACGTGGCCACCCGATCTTGGATCAATCGATGTGTTCCCACCGAGGTCTCCGACGTGACAGGGCCGGGAACGGCAAAAACGTGTCGATTCAACTCAGCGGCGTAGGTCGCGGTTCTCGACGAACCGGAGCGGTGTGCGGCTTCGACCACACACGTCGCGCTAGCGAGGGCTGCGATAACCCGGTTGCGTGTGAGAAAACGACGACGACGCACGCTCTCCCCCAGCGGCGCCTCGCTGACCAGGACACCGCGCTCCATGATCTGCGCGAACAGGCCTTCGTGTCCCCGTGGATAGGGCTCGTCCACGCCCCCGGCGAGTACGCAGATCGTGGTGCCGTCCACAGCTAATGCTCCGCGATGTGCGGCGCCGTCGATCCCGTAGGCACCTCCGGAGATGATCGATGTGCGATCACCGGCGAGTACCGCGGACCATTCCCGCGCCACCATCTCGCCGTATCGAGTGCACGCTCGAGCACCCACCATGGCAACCGAATCCAAAGCGTGTAGACGTAGATTCGCTTCACCCCAACACCACAGCGCGATGGGTCGATTCGGTCCGAGGTCATCGAGTTGTCCGGGCCACTCGCGTTCTCCCGGCAACACGATGCGAACCCCGATCTCCTCGCTTCGTGACAATTGCGCGGATAGGTCCAACTCCGCCAAGCGCGCCCCGATGGATGCAGCCCGCGGGATGCGTAGTTGGGTACCGGACAACAATGCCGCGATCACGCTGGTAGGTCCGCGGCTCTCGATCAGATCCGCAAGTCCCGCTTCACCTGGCTCGCAGACACATGCCAGGGCGATACGCGCGCGCCTGAGTACCTGCAGGTCATCGCAGTCCGGATCGGCCTCCGGAGCATTGGCCTTCATGGCGCCTCATCCCCGAGGGGCTGATGCCATTCGATGGCTTCGCGCACATGCCGAGCATTGGGCCGCGCTCGACCATCCATATCGGCAAGAGTCCACGCGAGTTTGGTGATGCGATGGGTGGACCGCATGCCCCCACTGGCGCGAAGGTGATCAGCGATCACGTCTTCCGCGCCGGCCTCCATCGGAAATTCAGCCAGGGTGCCCGGGTTCACGCGAGCATTCACCGAACCCCAACGCTGCCACGCTCGCTCTCGAGCCTCGAGTACTCGGGCAGCCACCTGCGCACTGGTCTCTCCGCGTTCGGCACCGCGCACCGGTTGCAGTCGAACGCGAACGTCTATTCGATCCAGCAGCGGACCGGAGATGCGCTGGGCGTAGGCGTTGACGGATGTCCGTGGGCAATCGCACTTTCGCCCGAAGC
>JAQCBM010000054.1 GCA_027729865.1 Actinomycetota bacterium | reverse complement strand
ACCTACGCAGGAATCCGTCCAGCCTGCGCCAGCCGCTACCCGCCTGTCGCTTCCGCGCCTCACTCGCCGGACCGCGAGACGAGTACCCCTTCCGCGCCGTCCCACTGGCCAGGCTCCGTCGCAAGCGGCCCGAAAACCGAGTAACGAGACTCGCTCGACGCCCGACCCCGCAGACGCTAGCCAGTCTGCGCCTCGCGATGACGTCCTCGCAGCCATTACAGGCACCGAATCCGGTCGAACACTGACCCAAAGGACCCGGCCGATGGGTCATCCACAAGCGTCGCCTGCTCAGGAATCACGCTCCAATGCGGCGCGCAAGGAGCACCTACCCTCCGACCAGCAGGCGAAGCCGGCCCCTACGACCGATAGCGCATCCGCGCCGACGGCTCCTTCGCCACTGCTTCGCCGGCCGAACTCGACACGCATTCGAGGGTCAGAGCCCCCACGCAGCCCAACACCACCCGCGCCCTCATCACCTGTCTCGGATCACACCGCACAACCAGCCTCGGATGCGGAAACGGCGCCAGCAAGCGATGCGGAGGTGGGCTCGAGACCGGATGCCACCACCATCGCATCAAATCAGTCGGCAGGTACCGACGCTCCCATAACTCGACCCGAGCCCGCGGCGCTCCTCCCCACTCCTATCCCCATCGATGATTCCGCTGCAGCCCCGTCGGCACAGCAGATCCAGAAATCGGACACTGCTCAGGCCCCGCGGGCAAACCCGCCGAACCCCTCGACAGCACCAGGGGCTCCCCCGTCACCACCGTCCGCTGGGGCCTCGAACCTCCGAGCCTCGGAATCCGCCCCCGAATCACACGATCCACCACACCCGCTACCGCTTGAACCACAACGCACCGGATCTAGCCAAGCCCCGGAAACAAACTCAACACTCCCCCAACCGACCAGTGACCCACCACCCCACCACCCCACGAACGACGCCACCACTTCACCAAGCGCCATGTCGCACCCGCGGGCGTCGGGCGCCTCACCCACATCCACGGACTCAGACCCTTCACGTGCCGCTGCTCGGGCGTCAGCTACGAATGAGTCTCAAGAAGCCTCACTGACCGCGAGTTCCGCTCCTGTGCTGGCGGATGCTCCACTGAAACGTCGCACACACTCAGGTGAACAACAGCCGGATGCTTCACAAGGGAACGAATCCCAGACAACCACCACCTCAGATGGGCAACCTGCTCGAAGCGATGAATCGACCAGCGCTAGAACGGCATCATCGACATCGGCTCCCACTCCTACGTATCCGATACTCGATGACCAGTCACGAGGGCTGCCACATTCGGAAGCCACGCAGACAGTCCAATTGCCCGCCGCCACATCGTCAGGAGGTGGGGCGTCAGACACACAACCACATCGAACGCCGTTGCCCGCTGTGTCGTCCCTTCCTGATCCGCCCGTGTCCGCGGATGCATCTGACCACCAGACGATCGCCGTTCCATCGGACATTCGCGCCGCAGTTACCTCCGTAACCGGAATCGCTCCAGTGACGACTGCGATCGTCCGAGGAGATGTGGTGGCCAAGGCCGCTCAAGCGCTCCTGGCGGACGGCTTTACCCACGGCGGACGCGTGCATCTCCCAGGAACGGCTCCCTTGACATCGGACCGACAACGACGATTGCTCGCTCACGAATTAACGCACGTTGTGCAGCAAGGACGTGGACGCCACCTGCCGACGGAGGATTCACCGCATGGGCAGCGTCTCGAGCAAGCAGCACTTGCCGCGGAAACCCTTGTGACCACATCAGCCAACACCTCAGACAGTGGTCTACCCGCGGGGCTGGAAACCAAGGCCTCGATTCGACCACCTCTCAGGCAATTCTCCCAGGCCACAACGTCACACCGCACGAGTGGAAATACTCCTGGCCAGACTCCACCCGTCCGACCTCCCGTGCCGGGGAGGAGAGTGGATTATTCCCAGGGGCAGAGCCTGATTCACATCTCGACAACGCCGCCAACTAGGCAGCCAACCGCCCTCACCTCCAAATCCAAAGGGTCAGTGACGGACGGACCGCAGTCGCAACTCCCCGGCGCCCACAAAAGCCCGAGCACCCATCCACCAAAGCCAAGCTACGGATCACAACCAGTCGCACTGCCTGTGATCACCCATAACGCTGCAACGACAAATGCAACCCCAATCCTTAGTCCACCGGCCGCGGGAGACTCCGCTTCACAGATCCAAAGGCGGAAGACCCAAGCTCCTGGCACCTCGGCTGCTCCGCACAATCCATCGGCTCCACCCCCGCTCGCCGCGGTGCAACCCGATCAACCAGTCGAGTCAACCTCCGCAAGAGACCGAGCTCTACGAGATAGGGATGAATCGAACCTCGACGTGGACTGGCTTGAGCGCCACGCAGCCGCCTTGTATCCGATCATTCGCCGGTACCTGAGGAACGATCTCCTCCGGGACCGCGAACGCCGCGGGCGACTGGTGCGAGAGGATTAGGCCATGTCAAGCCCCGCTCCATTCAACTCCGACTACACCGCGACGAACTTCGTCGGCTTCTCGATTAGCGTGGATATCGTTTCTTCCGATCAAACACTCGGAGCGAATTGGCAGTCACTCTCACTCGGATCCGTGAATCTCGCTGCCCAGGACCTCAAGGCCGGTGGATATAACCGCAGCAGATTCCAGATGGTGGGATCGCTGGATTATGGGAACGTAACTCTCACTCGACCATGGACGGCGAATCAATCCGGATGGATCGCACAGTGGTTCTCAGCTGCTGAGCAACTCGGACCATCGACCGTCTCCATCACCGTCAACTACCTTGACGTCCAAGGGTCAATGCAGCAGGCGACGTACAACTTCCGGAACGCCTACCCGGTGTCTTGGACTCAGCCCGATTTCGTTGCGGTTCCATCCGCGGAGACACCACCGCGAATCACCGAGACGCTTACGTTCTCACATTCGGGCTTTGCCGAAAGCGGCAGTCTCGCGCCAGGTATCGATAGCGCGGAATCGGTTCAACCCTTCAAACTTGTGGTACTTCCCGGGGGCGTGTCAGGAGTCGCAAGTGCTCTCTCGGCCATCACCAGTTGGACCCCCGGCGGTGACGCTGCTGCCTATATGAGTTCAACGGCCCTATCGGCAGAGAGCGCCGCGAATGCAGCCGCTGCCAACTCAACGCTCGGCAACTTCCCTGCCATCACCTTCTGGGTTCCTCCTTCGAGCGTGAGCATCTCCAAGTCGGCTGATTGGCGCATCAACAACTCGCCGTCCGCTGAGGGCTCTGGGCCCGTTAACTGGCTCGGAACCCAGCCCATGCACATCGAGTTCGACTTCACCCTCGATGGAGCCAGCGTCGACCAGGGCCAAGGTGGTGCTTCGGAGGGTGAGAGCGTCCTGCCGGATGTAGAGCGTCTCCTGGCATTGTGCGAAGTCGATGCAGTCCTGGCACTCGCAGGAATCGGGACGGCACCACTCGTCGTACTCCTGTGGGGAAATTTCGTCTCACCCGTGAGTTACGTGGAGGACGTCAGCACGGAATTCGTTCGCTTCAATAACGTGGGCGAACCTACGCGAGCCACCGGCCATATCAAGATTACGCAATATCCGACCTCCCTCGAGGCGCAGAATCCGACCTCCGGTGGAGACGTCGGCCGACAACAACTCGAGGTTTTCGACGGCGATCAACTCGCTCACTTGGCCTTCCGCGCCTACCACAAGCCCTCGCATTGGCGAGATATCGCTGACGCCAATGGAATCTGCGACCCGCTTCGCGTGCGGCCCGGTAGCACGCTGATCGTTCCAGACAAGGCGGCACTTCCCCGCCGGGGAGAATCCGGTCGTCCGACATCCAAGTCGGGCATCGCCACGAACAACGGCAAGACCAGGTAGTAGACGTGTCCGTCGACGGTGGAACCACATCCGACCTGGTCCTTCGGGTCTTTGTCGACGATATTCCGCTGCTGCCCAAGTTCGCTAACCAGATTCGACGCGTGGAAGTCGAATCTCAGATCAACCTTCCGTCTGCGTGCGAGATCGAATTCTTGGATCCGGATTTGACGATTCCACTCGAGTGCGGCTTGGAGATCGGGAATCTCGTAGAGATCCGTGCAGTCACGGGTGATGATGCCGCCGGTGAGGCTATCTTCATCGGGCAAGTGGAGACTCTGGAGATCCAGTTCGAGAATACGGGTGGGAAGTTAAGCGTCGTACGTGCCTACGATGCCAGCCACCGCCTCCTGCACGGTCAAAAGACCATGGGCTATCCGATGATGACCTACAGCGAGGTAGCCGAAGCAATTGGCCTCGAGCACGCCATCGTTACGGAAGCGGTGCCGCATCCGGTCGTTCACGAAATGGTTGTTCAAGCAAACGAGACGTACTGGGACTTCCTCGTTCGCCTGGCCAAGGAAATCGGCTACGTCGTCAACATCGCCGTTAATCCCCTGACCGGAACGCCAACACTTCACTTCGGACCAACGACTCCTGCTGAAACCGCCCCTCCACCGGTGGGCATCGATCCTTTACCTTTGTCTTTCTCTATCGGCGATGAACGGATCATCAACCTTGAAGCGTCCGTATCAGGTTCGGGTATCACGGCGGCTTCTTCGGCACGCGGATGGAATCAGTCCCTTGGACTTCCTTCCCTCGGAGAAGCACCCACTGTCTCCGATACTTCGGTGAATGCTGTCATGCCCGAGGAACTCGGAGCCGAGCTCGGTGGCGCGAATCAGTTCATCCGCCTGCAAAGCCTGGCCAGCAACGAGGCCGCTACCGAATCTGCGTCAGAGGGACTGGCGGCACGACTGTCCGGTGCCTACGCGAATATTGAGATAGAGATGCGTGGAAACCCCTCGATCATGCCCAATAGGCCCATCAGTCTTGCCAATGCCGGAATGCTCACCGGCGAGTACACCATCACTTCGAGTACCCATACGTTCGTACCCACACTGAACGGCTACCGGACATCCATAGTCTGCTCAGGGCTGGAGGATCGAACACTGGCCGGACTCCAGGATGCGGCAGTTGTGACGTCAAAGCTCACCGGGGTCTACTCGGCCATCGTCACCGACACCGAAGATCCCGAAGCCATGGGTCGCGTCCTCCTGAGCTTTCCATGGCTCTCAGAGAGCTATGTCAGCCCATGGGCACGCGTCGTCCAAAGTGGTGCTGGGGAAGGCTTGGGCTGGCAGATCATCCCCGAACCGACAGACGAGGTTCTAGTTGCCTTTGAAAACGGTCAACTCAACTCGCCCTACGTGATCGGCGGGCTCTACAGCCAAGATCGTAGGGGAGGTATTCCCTTCGCTGAAGTGGTGGAGGGTGCCCCGATGATTCGTGCCTTCACCTCGCGCGACGGCCATCAACTCATTTTCAACGACAGTCCGGAAAATACATCCTTGACAGTCCAAACGACCTTCGGTGCATCCTGCAAGGTTCGCCTCTCCCCCGAGACTGGGATAGAGATCATGACGATCGAAGAGCAACCCATCGTTATCACTAGTGCCTCCGATGTAACGGTCAACTCCGAGGGAACGGTGCTCGTCAACGCGGCAGAAGTCACCATCAATGGGGAGGGCGACGTATCCGTATCCGCCGAAGGTGCCCTGGAACTCACGGCGGCTGGAGAACTCAGTTTGGCCGGGACATCAGTGAACGTGGAAGCAAGCGGGGACATAAGCCTGATCGCCCCAGCTATCGACGTGTCCGGCGGCATCGTGAACTTGGGGGCGTGATCGCCAGTATGCAGGACTTCGTAGGCCGGGGAATCGCGTTTCCACTCACGCTAGATTCGCGGGGCAGCCTGGGCATGGTCAAAGGCGCCGCGAACATCGAGCGGTCAATCGCACTGATTGTCGGGACTGCGTACGGGGAACGGCCCATGCGTCCGGACTTTGGATGCGGCATCCACGACCTCGTCTTCAACTCCGCCTCTCCAGAACTACGAACACGCATCCAGCTCCTCGTCACAAGTTCGCTTCAGCGTTGGGAGACCAGGGCGGATATCTTGGGAGTCGACGTCGAATTTCTTGAAGGCAACACTCTAGCCCAGATTACCGTGAAGTACCGAATCAAGCATTCCTACGATGTACGCAACCTACTCGTTCCGTTCTACCTTATCCCTGAGCAGGAGGGGTCATGAGTCTTCCGTCCCCGAATCTTGATGATCGTGCTTTCCAAGACTTCGTCGATGAAGCCAAGCGACTCCTGCAGCAACGCGCTCCCGAATGGACGGACAATAACGTCGCCGATCCTGGCGTCACACTCATCGAGACCTTCGCTTACATGGTCGACCAACTGGTCTTCCGTCTCAACAAGGTACCCGATCTGCACTGGATCAAATTCCTGGATTTCCTGGGCGAAACCCTGCGCCCGCCGGCGGCGGCCTACACGACCATGCAATTTTCGCTGGCAGTTGCCCAGAGTACGGACATCTTGGTCCCTGCGAGCACGGTCATCTCCACTGTGCGTCGAGGTGAAGATCCACCGGTGTCATTTACGACCGACCGTGAAATGGTTCTCGTAAGCACGTCCATCACCTCAGCGCTCACACAACCAGTCGGCGGCGCTTTCAAAGTAGTCGACATCACCGACAAGACCTCAGAAGATGTCGAGTGCTTCTCTGACGTCCCCGCTGTCGGTGATGCCTTCTTCATCGGTTTGAACAAGCCCGCCTCGAATTGCATCATTCGCCTAACGGTTGACTCACGAATCGAAGGAATCGGTGTCGACCCCAAACGACCACCACGTGCATTCGATGCCTGGAACGGTAGGTCCTGGGAACCTGTCGAATGCCTCCTTGACACAACAGGTGGCTTCAACAGGAAAGGAACGGTGGAACTTTCCATAGGCGAACAACGAGAGAACTCCCTCAATGGATTGACCGCATCATGGTTGAGGGTGCGGGTCACAGAAACGCAAGGAGATCAACCGGAATACAAGGAATCTCCGAAAATTCGTTCCATGGCAGCCGAAACGATCGGCGGCTTCGTCCCCGCTACTCACTGCCAGATCATCAAAGGTGAGATGCTCGGTCGAACTGCTGGTACGCCGGGCGAATCCTTCGCCTTGAATCGGATACCCCTGATCGCCGGACAAGAGGACCTGGTCTTGGAAGTCAGTACGCCGGACGGATGGGAGAAGTGGACTCGTGTGGAGACCTTCGCCAACCGTGGACCAAGCGAGAAGATCTTCACTTTGGATAACATTTCGGGGGAACTGCGATTCGGTCCGATGGTGCGCCTACCTGACGGATCTACCCGGAACTACGGAGCCACACCTCCTTCGGGAAGCAACCTACGAGTCCCGCTCTACCGGGCCGGTGGTGGCGTTGTCGGAAACGTAGACTCCGGATCCCTTCGCCTTCTTCGGACGAGCATCCCCTTCATCACCAAAGTCAAGAACATCCATCCCGCGGTGGGTGGTGTCGATGCCGAGAGCATTGACGATCTCAAAGCCCGCGCTGCCATAAATGTCCGGGCACGGAACCGTGCAGTAAGTGCGGCAGACTTCGAACTCCTTACCCAACAGGCGTCACCGTCATTGGTTCGAACCAAATGCCTGAACGGAGCTGATTTCGGCAGCCCTGGGACCGTGCTCGTTCTTGTGGTTCCCGACATCCAACCCGGAAGGGTCCCCTTCGAGTTGCTACGGCCTCGGAACGAAACACTGGACAGCGTCAAGAAGTTCATCGACGAGCGGCGGCTCGTAGGAACGACCGTGAGAATAGAGCCGCCCCGATACTTGGGGATATCCGTAGCCGCTCGCGTTGCCCTGCACGTTTCCGCAGACGAGGAGCAAGTCCTTAGCGCAGCGGACGCCGCTATTGCTCAATTCCTTCACCCGCTGTACGGCGGCTACGGCGGCGATGGATGGCCCTTCGGCAGGGATCTCTCGGTTGGCGACATCTACAGCGTGCTGCAGAAGGTTCCCGGTTTGTTGTACGTCGATGTTGCCCGCCTCATCCCCATTGATGCCGTGTCGGGAGTGAAAGCCGAGCCAACCGACAAGGTCTCGCTCAAGCCCCACGATTTGATCTACAGCTTCCCCTCGGACTTCGAGGTCATCAGCCAATGAGGTGGACATACCGATCACCCATCGAGCGTCAAACTGAGTTCGAGCCAACGAGCCGCGCACTGGTTCCCGGTCTTCGGACACCTTTCCCGCTTCGGGACTACACGCCAGCCATGCTCGCCGGCGACCCGGTGGCCAATATCTTCCTGGAGATATTCGACGAGATCCTCGCACCGATAATCTCAACGCTGGACTGCTACTTCGCGTACCTCGACCCCGATCTTGCTCCGATGGACTTCGTCGACTACATGAGCACTTGGTTGCTTGTCTCGCAAGAGCAAGGCTGGAACGCGTCCATGAAACGGCAAGCCCTAGGGAGCGCAGTCGCTCGATCACAATGGCGCGGGACGTCCAAAAGCATCGCCGACCGCGTCACGGAACTCTTCGGTGGCTCTTGCTCAGTCAGCGATTCCGGCGAGGTCATAACGGACAGGGACTTCAATGACCCCTCTACCTGGCCGGAAGCAAGTGCACCGAAGGTGACTGTGACCTTCACCCCCACCGATGGCTCTACTGTCAATGAAATCGACATTCGAGACGCGTTGCAGTCGGTCTTACCGGCACATGTCGAATTCGTCCTCACGGTTGAGACGTGACCAACACGCCTACCAGCATCACCTGCCAGCGGTGCGGTACGAGAACCTCCTGGACTCCCTACTGTCCCGGATGTGGCGCCTATCTTGAATTTGCCGGTGATCCACCCTGGATGCCTCCACCCCGCGAAACGGTTACCAGCTCTGGTCAACCGCTAGGACAAGGCGACCCCGAATCGACCGACAGCACAGAAGGACCCGAGCAGCCGGCGGAAGGCACGACATCGGACGCACCGCCCGATGTTCAGCGTGAATTCCGGGATTCCTCCTCGATGGAAGGTCAGGAGACCCATCCGTCGGATGTCGAGTCACCGGCAGTTGACTCGGAACTTGAACCGGACACGCAAGCCGGGGTCTCAAGCCCGTCCCGCAAGCGAGTCAAGCGAGGTAACCCTGATCCTTGGTGGAAGTTCTGGGCGCGACCGATCATCGATGAACCGGCGCCCCGTCTATCCACACCGGACAACTCCGAAGACGAGTCTGAGTCAGTCAAGGCGCCAGATGACGAAATCGGTTTGGTGCGACCAGAGCAGGTGCCCAACGAGGTCCAATCCGAGGAGCCGAGCAGGACTTTGCAGGCAACTGAACGGACTATCGCTGTTGCGCAAGTCGGTGGACTGGGTCCCGCGGACGGGATTCCGTGTCGCCGGTGCGGATTCCGTAACGAGCCTACGGCCCACTTCTGCGCGCGGTGCGGGCTAGATTTCACCCAAGCAGCGGGGGCTACTGCAAAAGACCAGGACAAGCCCGCAGACGAATCCGAAGGTCGAGCTCCCCCCAGACGCAAGGACTGGGCGCTGGTGGGATTCATCGCGCTGGTGGTCGGCATCCTGCTGTTCGTCCTCCTCGCACCGCAGCCCAATCCCATCTACAACGCCGGTGCAAGCGCCTTTCGTGCGCTTGCCTATTGGGTCGCACCAGCGGCCGGTCAATCGGCTCCCTACGACGCCATCAGGGCATCGTCCACTGGATTTGGATCACCAGCCAAAGCATTGGCTGGAAACTCGACGGCCACGTACTGGGCTTCCGACATCTTGCCGAATTTCGGAGAGGGAAGCACGATCGTTTTTCGGCTCAACGACAACTACCTGCTCGACAGAATGCTCATTCAACCGGGGATTCAAAACGGCGTATTGGACGTTCGAGCACTCGCGACTCCGCAACAGTTGACGCTCACCTTCTACAAGGTGGTTGTCCCAGACCAGCAGCCGGCACCGCAGCAAGAGTCCGACACCGCCGCG
>JAQCBM010000053.1 GCA_027729865.1 Actinomycetota bacterium | reverse complement strand
ATACGGCTACACGCGTGAGTACCCGGTGGAGCGTTGGCACCGTGATGCGAAGATCCACACGATCTTCGAAGGCACGTCCGAGATCCAGCAGCTGGTGATCGGTCGGGCCATCTCGGGCATGCGTATCGAGTAGGAAAATCAACGCTTTCCGGGCGTTCGGAGACCGTTCAAGGTGGTTTTCGTGCTCCGGCCACAGACGCCCCGATTTGCCGAAAAACGACCCGAATCTGTGTCAACTGTGCCAGAACTGTGCCAGTTCGGTCGGCCCACAACCCATTCCACAGAGGTGGCTGATCCGCTGTGGTGACGGATGTGCTGTGCAGACCACTAGGAGCCCGCGGTAGTTGCTTCGATGTCACTATCGACTTCCAACTGCGATCTCAATCGCGAATTGCGGAGACTGCTCCGAGCGCGAGGGTCGAGGTGCCTAACTTCAACGTGTTGTCGAGACGGAATCCACCATCGAGTTCACAGCACACGGCGTACTGGGGGAAATGCCCGGAGCACGTTTCCATTTGCCAAAATGTCGATCAACGTCAAGTCGTGACGCTGATCGCTTGACACGGCGAGCACGAGACGCCTACGTGCGTCACAACTCTCAGCGACGATTTCTTTGTCGGGCCTCAGGGCCTTGGCGCATGTACGGGCCGAGATAACTAAAGACGACATGTTTCGTCTCGGCGATGAGTTCCTCGCGTCCCTGTGGGTCGTGCCGGAATGCAAGGTCCAGGCCCTTGTCGATCAAGCCCACGTAGACCCGCATGGCGTCCAATGGGCTCGGGCAGTCGAGCGTGTGCCCCGCTGCCTCCAGATCGGAGAGCAACTTGTGTGCCTGCTCGTCGTCGCTACGTTGCATGGATTCCAACATTGAAGAACTCAAGAACTGCGAGAACCACAACTTTCGGAATCCCGCTTGGCAGCGGTACGCGTCAGCGAGCCGATCGATGACGGCGAAAGAGGCCGTGAACCATTCGTCGGGTGTTCTTGGCCCATCTGGCGTGACTTCGGCACGGGTCCGCATTGAGACCTCGTAGTTGTTCGCGATGGCCCGACTAACGATTGCGTCGAAGATCGCCAAGCGGTCTTTGAAGTAGGTGTAAATCGACCCAACGGAGATCCCGAGTCGATCCGCAATGAGGGTTGTCGTGACCTCGGCTGGCCCTAAGTCCTCGACGAGCGATGCTGTTATGCGAACAATGTCCTCGAGTCGCTGCCTGCTTCGATCCTGGACAGGAGATATTCGGGAATTCATTAGTTGGGGGCCTCACTCCAGACGACTGACACTCATAGGCTGCCTCAAACAACCCGATCGGGCCACATGTAATCTTGCATCTTGATTATGAAAGTGTTTCATGTTTATGATGCGCCACGGCACTCTGGAGGTAAACCAAATTTTGGGGAATGAAGTGTGCCGCAACACATCACAGCTTCCTTGGGGGGAAACATGAGGATTTCATCTTCGACCGGCGGATTGCGACGCCGCAGAAGCCACGGACTGTTGGCCTTGGGGGCCGCATTCACATTGATAGTGACAGGCTGTGGGGGTGATGACTCGGAATCCTCCACGACCACTGGCGAGACCGAGAACACCGACAGCAACGAGACAGGTGGTAGCGAGGTCACTGACGGTGGCTCGGAGAGCGAGACGCGAGAACTCATCATCGCTCGTGACATGGACATCAACTCGCTTGACCCGTCACGGGCCTATTGCGACACGTGCCAGATTTATCTGACGGCGGTCTACGAGACGCTCATCACCGTCGATCCCACGGACCTCACGAACCGACTCCCCCGACTGGCGTCGAATTGGGAGGCGAATGACGACAACACGGTGTTCACGTTCATGCTTAACCCATCCGCAACGTTCGCGGACGGCTCTCCGGTCGAGGCGAAGGACGTCAAGTGGACTTGGGAGCGGCTCCATAACGTGAAGGGTTCCGCTGGGTACCTCATGGACGGGATCGCGAGTATCGAGACGCCGGATGACAAGACGGTCGTCGCGACCTTCGGCGCACCCAACTCAGCGTTCCTTCCGATCGTCAGCGCGCCGTACATGGGCATCATGAACAGCGACGAGGCGGTCGCCCAAGCAGGTTCGGTGTCCGATGAGAACGCCGAGACCGCCGACACCTCCGAAGAGTTCTACCTCGGCACGTCACTTGGCAGTGGCCCGTACATCCTGGAGTCCTACACCGAAGGCGATGCACTCGTGTTGGCGGCAAACGCCAACTACTGGAATGGGGCGCCAGCGTTCCCGGGTGTGACAATCAAGCAGGTCAAGGACTCGTCTTCTCAACTCCAGCAGTTGCAGGCCGGCGACGTCGACATCGCGATGCAGATCAGCATCGACTCCCTCGGCCAACTTGAGGGCGATCCCAACCTGGCGGTGTCGACGATCGACTCTTACAACTACGTGTACGTAGCCTTCAGTCCGGGCTCCACGCTTACAGGTGGGGAGCAACTGCAGGATCCCAACGTGCGTCTGGCGATGAAGTTGGCGCTTGACTACGAGGGCATCATCGATGCGACCGTTGCAGGCAACGGGAAGCTGCAAGCGTCCCCGATCCCGAATGGTTTCGAAGGCTCTGCCGGCCTGGCTCTGCCAGCAGAGGACTTGGATCAGGCCGCGCAGTTGATGGCCGATGCCGGCCTCGCCGACGGGTTTGCGCTTGATGCTGTGTATCCGAAGGTGAATGTCTACGGCGTGGACTTTGACATCATGATGCAGAAGGTCCAGCAGGATCTGAAGCGGATCAACATCGATCTCCAACTGCAACCGGTCGAATTCTCACAGTGGCGTGAGACGATCAACGCGACGGGTATTCCAGTCACAGCGGTCTATTTCGCACCAGACCACACGGACACGAGCCAGTACCCGGGCTACTTCGGAATGATGGAAGGATCGCCGTGGTCGGCTCGTGCCGGTGGTGGAGCGGCAGGCGCTCCGATTATCAACCCGGATCAGGCACCCCTGCTCGCTGAGGCGCTGGCAGCGAGTGGCGACGCCAAGGCGGCGGCGTATGCGGCCCTGGGCCAGTCGATGATCGATGACCTGATCTTCATGCCGTTGGTGAATCCGCAACTGGTGCTCGCTGCCCAAGCCGACGTGAAGGGCATGCATTACAGCGGTTGCTGCAACCTGGATCTCTCCCTGCTGTCAATCGGCAGCTGAAGGTCCCGAGGTTGGGGGGGGTCGTTGCGGCGACCCCACCCAACCGGTTCCTCTTCCATATCCTCGGATAGGTCTGAACGATGAAGCGATATATCCTCGCGCGACTTGCGATCGTGCCGTTCCTCCTGTTCGGCATAGTCACGGTCGCATTCATCATCTCGCGGCTCATCCCAGCCGATCCCTTGACCTCAATCGTTGGGGAACGAGCGATGGGGAACCCGGAGGTGATTGCGGCCGCCAAGAGCAAGTGGGGGCTCGATAAGAGTGTTCCCGAGCAGTATTGGGCGTACCTGTCCAATCTGGTGCGAGGTGACCTTGGGACGTCGTTCAGGACGAAGAACAGCGTGGTGTCCGACCTTGCCGAGCGGATCCCCGCAACCCTCGAGCTCGCCGTGACCGCCATGATCATCGGTGGTGTTGGCGGTGTTCTCCTCGGAAAGTTCTCAGCGCGACGCAAGGATCGACCCGCAGATCACGCAGCCCGCGTGTTCGCGCTGGTCGGCTCCTCCCTCCCGGTGTTCTGGACGGGCCTTGCGGCGCTCTTTCTTCTCTACGCCCGGCTCGGGGTGTTCCCCGGCCCCGGCCGACTTCCGTCGCGGGTCGATCCGCCACCGCAGGTGACGGGCTTCTACACCATCGATGCGCTGCTGGACGGCGATGTGTCGCTTTTCTGGCAATGTCTGGCACGGCTTATCCTTCCGGCCGCTGTTCTCGGTTGGGCCATCATGGGTTCGATTTCCAGGCTCGTCCGGGCGTCGATGCTCGATGAGATGCACTCGGACTACGTGCGGACGGCACGAGCGAAGGGTCTACGGGAGCGAGCCGTGATGCGGGGGCATGTGCTTCGGAACGCTCTCCTCCCGGTGTTGACGATTGTCGGGTTCTCCTTCGCGACATTGCTCACCGGCGCGGTTCTCACGGAGACCATCTTTGAGTGGAACGGTGTTGGCAGTTACGCCGTCGCAGCGACGAGGAACCTTGACTACCCGGCGATCAACGCAGTGTGTCTGTTCGGAGGCGTTGTCTTCCTTCTCTCCAATCTGGCGACCGATCTGCTCTACGCATTAGCGGATCCGAAAGTGAGGCTGACGTGACGGTGTCCGTGACGACTTCGGGGTCTGGCATGTCGGCCCAGCGTGTGAGCCGCATCAAGGCTGTGGGCGGTCTGCTCCGCCATCCTGCGATTGCGTTTGGTGTGATGATTTCGGCCGCATGGCTTGTAGTTGTCCTGACCGTGCACTGGTGGGCGCCCTACGATCCGTACGAGTCGGTCGGGGAACGACTTCGGTCGCCCAACGGTGACCACTGGTTCGGGACTGACGCGCTCGGCCGCGATGTGTTCACTCGGGTGCTCTACGGGGCTAGGCAATCATTGCCCATCTCGGTGGCGGTGATTGCGTGCGCGTTGCTGATTGGCGGACTGCTCGGGGCCGTCGCCGGCTACTTTGGAAAGCGCGTGGACACCGTCGTGATGCGGTTGGTCGATGTGACGATGGCGTTCCCGCCGATCCTTCTCGCCATGGCGGTTGCAGCGGCGTTGGGACCAGGATTGCGCAACGGGTTCATCGCGATGGTTGTCGTCTGGTGGCCAATCTACGCCCGTCTGCTGCGTGCTCAGGTGATGGCGATGAAGCACAAAGAGCATGTTGAGGCGGCGGTGAGTATCGGGGCGACTCGCAGCCGGATCCTTCGTCGCCATGTCCTTCCGCTCTCGTTCACCGGCGTGATGGTGAATGCGACAGTGGACCTCGGACAGGTGGTCCTTTTAACCGCCTCGTTGAGTTTCCTCGGCCTCGGAGCACTGCCGCCCGCTCCAGAGTGGGGAGCGATGATCACCGAGGGAGCCAAGAACTTCTACCAATGGTGGATCGCTCTGGCGCCCGGGCTGGCGATGGTCACTGTTGTGCTCGGAATCAACTTCCTCGGAGACGGGCTTCGTGACGTTCTCGACGTCAAGGTGGCATCCAAGTGACCGGACCGCTGCTCTCGCTATCCGGACTGACCGTCGACTTCTCGGTTGGCGATGGGGTGGTCCACGCGGTCCGTGGGGTCGATCTCGACGTGAACCATGGTGAGGTCGTCGGTCTGGTTGGTGAGTCTGGCTCCGGGAAGAGCGTCACGATGCTCGGCCTTCTCGGTCTTCTCGCCCCGAACGCTCGTGTCGGCGGCTCAGCACTCTTCGACGGTACGGAGATTCTCGGATTGACAGGCAAGCCACTTCGGGCACTCCGTGGCGGGCGCATCGGCATGATCTTCCAGGACCCGATGACGTCATTGAATCCGGTCCTGACGATCGGCCGGCAACTCGCTGAGGCAATCGAGGCCCACCAGCCGACCCTGACGGGGAAGCGCGTTCGTGCTCGGGTTCAGGAACTCCTCGAGATGGTGTCGATCCCGAATGCTGCCGAGAGGATCGCTGCGTATCCACACGAGTTGTCTGGCGGGATGCGCCAGCGGGTGGTGATCGCGATGGCACTTGCGAACGAACCGGAACTACTCATCGCCGATGAGCCGACCACGGCGCTCGACGTGACGATCCAAGCGCAGATCCTTGACGTGCTCGCGGACCTTCGGCAGCGGACCAACACTGCGATGGTCATCATCACACACGACCTCGGGTTGGTGGCAGGTGTTGCTGATCGAGTGAACGTGATGTACGCCGGCCGGGTTGTCGAGAGAGCCGAAGTTGATGAGATCTTCCACAAGCACCAGCATCCGTATACCGCCGGCCTCCTTCGGTGTCTTCCACGCCTGGACCGTCGCGGAATTGACCTCGACCCGATCGGCGGCGCACCGCCACGCCTCGATCGCCTGCCCGAGGGATGTGCGTTCGCTCCGCGTTGCCGTGCAGCCATCGATGAGTGCCTGGTCAGAGATCCGATGCTCCGAATGGTCGGGGCATCCGTCGTGGCCTGCCACCGCGCACCGGATGCGGTCGCGTCGTTGACGGGGGCTGGGGCATGACTGGGTCGACATCAGAGGGGGTTCTCCCCGGCGAGGTCCAAACCGGCTCGGAGACTCCGCTGCTGAGGGTCAGGGACCTCGTGAAGTCGTTCCCCGTCCGAGGTGGGGTGGGCAGGCGCGGCAAGTCGTTCGTGCAAGCAGTTGCTGGAGTGAGTTTCGACTTGTCTCGCGGTGAGACTCTCAGTCTCGTGGGTGAGTCGGGATGCGGTAAGAGCACCACGGCTCGATGCGTTGTGCGGATCCTCGATCCGACGAGCGGCTCGGTCGAGTTCGACGGGATCGACCTCAATGGTCTCAGTGCAGATGACCTTCGTCGGTCGCGCCGTCGTTTCCAGATGGTCTTTCAGGATCCGCAGGCCTCCCTCAATCCTCGGATGACGATCGGCCAGACCCTTTCTGAGCCGTTGCACATCCATGGTGTGGATCCCGCTGAGTCACGCGATCGGATCCGTGAACTGATGTCGCTTGTGCAGCTTCGTGATGGTGACCTCGACCGCTATCCGCACCAATTCAGTGGCGGACAGCGTCAGCGGATCGGCATCGTTCGTGCCCTCGTTCTGCGTCCCGAACTGATCGCTCTCGACGAGCCGGTCTCCGCGCTCGATGTCAGCATCCAGGCCGAGATCATCCGGCTCCTCGAGAGACTTCGCGACCAATTCGGGCTGGCCTATCTCTTCATCGCCCACGATCTGTCGGTGGTCCGTCACCTCAGCGACCAGGTCGCAGTGATGTACCTCGGAACCATTGTCGAGAGTGGCTCGAATTCCGATGTCTACGACAACTCCGCCCATCCCTACACGCAGGCACTCCTCGCTGCGGCTCCCATCCCCGACCCCCGGATCGAACGGACGCGTCCCCGGATCGTGCTCGCCGGTGACCCCCCGAGTCCGATCAATCCCCCGACGGGGTGTCGATTCCGCACGCGGTGCTGGAAGGCCCAGCCGCGATGCGCGGAGGAGGAGCCGGTTCTGGCCGACCCCGGCATCGGCCATCTCGTCGCCTGCCATTACCCCGAGGCGAGCAATGTCATTACTAGCAGACCGGATCGACCCATAGGAGGAGCGTTATGACCGCCCTTGACTCTGATGCGAGAATCGACACGTCTCAGCGTGACGCGACCATCGCACACCTCACCGATCGCGCGAAGTTCGTGCGACGCGAGACGGTCAGGCTCTCGGCGATTGCCGGGGCCGGGCACTACTCGGCGACCTTCTCGTGTGCGGAGATCCTAGTGACCCTTTGCTACCACCAGATGAGGATTCGCCCCAGTGAGCCTCGCTGGGCCGATCGCGATCGGTTCGTCATGAGCAAGGGACACGCGGCGATCGGTTGGTATCCGATCCTTGGTGATCTCGGTTACTTCGACCCGGCCCTCCTCGACGACTTCACCCGGCTTGGGAGTCCGTTCGGGGATCACCCCGACTTCCGAAAGGTGCCGGGGGCCGACTTCAGCAGTGGTTCTCTCGGGCACGGACTGTCCGTGTGCGTCGGGATGGCGCTGTCAGCTCGCATCCAAGGCCGCGACTTTCGCACCTACTGCCTTCTCGGCGATGGTGAACTCGCCGAGGGGCAGGTGTGGGAAGCCGCGATGGCGGCCGGCCACTTCGGTCTTGGCAACCTAGTGGCGATCGTGGATCGGAACCGGCTGTGCATCGACGGCTTCACCGACGATGTCATGACCGTGGAGCCGATCGAGGACAGATTCCGGGCGTTCGGTTGGGAGACACACCGCATCGACGGTCATGACCTCGGTGCGTTGCTGGACACCTTCCAAGCCCTACCGTCCGCTGACCACCGTCGACCGCAGATGATCGTTGCCGACACGATCAAGGGCCGCGGGGTCCGGATGATGGAACTCAGTCTCGATTGGCATGTCGGCAACCTCGCCGGAGCGGACTACGACGAGGTGATGGAGGAGATCGAACGCGGACTTCAGCCGCTGGAGGTGGAGCGATGAGCGCCGGGAACCGGGGCGACGCTGCTGTCGCAGCACCTGAGCCAGCACAGGACACGAGCGAGGTGTTCCGTGGTACAGCGGACGGGGAGACGCGGCTCACCGACGCCCGCTCCTCGCAGGGAACTGCGCCTGCGTCCGTTCCTGCGTTCGTCTTCGGTGAGGAACTCGCCGATCTCGCTGACCATGACGCCCGAATCGTGGTATTGACAGCGGATCTCGCCCGAGCGAACCGTGCCGTCGATTTCGCCGCTCGCCATCCGGACCGATTCGTGAACCTTGGCATCGCTGAGAAGAACATGATCACGGTGGCGGCCGGAATGGGCGCGAGCGGACATGTCGCATACGCCGCAACGTTCGCGTCATTCTGCGCGCTGCTCGGTGCAGAGCAGATCCGAACGGATTGCGCCTACCCGGGTGTCCCCGTCCGCGTCGTCGGCCACCATTCTGGCATGTCCATGGGGTTCTACGGAACCAGCCATCATTCGCTTGAGGACCTGGGGATGATGAGGACAATCGCGGATCTGACGGTCGTGTGTGTCAGCGATGCCAACCACCTCCGTGGTGTCCTGCGGGCCTCGGTGGACCACCCCGGCGCGATGTACATCCGCCTGGGACGTGGCCGTGACCCTGAGGTGTACGACACGGTCCCGGACATCGAGTTCGGCCGTGCCATCCGCCTCCGGGACGGGGCGGACGTTGCGATCATCGCCACGGGCAGCGAGGTCTACCCATCACTGAGGGCGGCAGAGTTGCTCGCATCTCGTGGGATCCAGGCGCGTGTCGTTGACATGCACACCATCAAGCCACTCGACGTCGATGCCGTACTCGCCGCAGCCGATGAGTGCGGGACGATCGTCACCGTCGAGGAGGCCAACCGGACTGGAGGCCTCGGCAGCGCTGTCGCAGAGGTACTCGCGGACCGTGGTCGAGCGGTGCCGCTGACCCGTCACGGGGTGCCCGACGAGCATGTACTGATCGGCCCACCTGCAGCCCTCTATGCCCACTACCAACTCGATGCCACCGGTATCGAGGCCACCGTCCTCGCAACACTCGAAAGAGCACTCGCATGACCATTGACACCCATTCCCTCAGCCTTGATCATGATCTTCGCCAGCGCGCTGCCACCGTCATCCCCAATGGGATGTACGGACACCAGAGCACTCGAGCTCTCCCCGACGGCTACCCGCAGTTCCTCTCAAGCGGTGAGGGTGGACGCATCTGGGACATCGATGGGAACGAGTACGTCGACCTGATGTGCAGCTATGGACCGATCGTCCTCGGTCATCACCATCCGAAGGTCGAGGACGCCGTCCGACGGCAACTTGCCCTCGCTGACTGTCAGAACGGCCCATCACCGGCAATGGTCGAGTTATGTGAGTTGTTCGTCGACCGGGTGGATCACGCTGACTGGGCGATGCTGGCGAAGAACGGCACCGACGCAACCACCATGTGTGTCACGATCGCTCGTGCCGGAACCGGCAAGCGCAAGGTGATGGTGGCCAAGGGCGCGTATCACGGGGCCGCGCCCTGGTGCACGCCGAACCCGACAGGTGTCGTTGCGGAGGACCGCGCTCACCTCGTGCATTACACGTTCAACGATGCCGAGTCAGTTGCCTCGGCTGTGGCACAGCACGGTGATGATCTCGCGGCCATCGTCGTCTCGCCTTTCAAGCATGACGCCCGTTTCGACCAGGAGCTGGTCGACCCCGAGTGGGCTCGAATGCTCCGTCGAGTGTGCGATGACACGGGCGCGGCGTTGATACTCGACGACGTTCGATGCG
>JAQCBM010000052.1 GCA_027729865.1 Actinomycetota bacterium | reverse complement strand
TACGTAGGTCTGATGCCAAGGACAGCGCGCGCGTGGACATGATTTGGCAGGCGTCGACCTCCGCCTGCACGGCAGCTATGTCGGCTCTGGTGACCCGAACGCTCCACCGCCTGTTCTTCTTCAGATCCTCAAGTCCGGCGGCCAGACCCAGGACTTGGTTGCGCAGCTCCACCGCTTGATCGAACCAGCTACGAACGGTGCTGGAGTCGGGATTGGTGCGTAGGTCAGTTGCGATCCGTTCGAGCAGTTCGCCGAGTTTGACTTGGATCTGGTCGGCTGTGTCCTCGAGATCGCGCGTTGCCTTCGCCGGTGAGGCGACGAAACTCGCGATCACCGCGAACAATGCTCCGATCACGATGCCCACGAAACGCTCCACGGCAAGTTCGGTCGTGAGGTTCGTGCCGATCACCAAGATGACTGTGACGGCCAAAGCCGCAGCGACCAGCGGGGATTCGTCGGGACTTGCCACGTGCAGCAAACGCGCAACGACGAAGCACAGCGCGACTAGCAACAGGATCGTCAGCGCACTACTGCCAATGACCGAAACGATGCCCAGGGCAACGGCTGCACCGAGCAGCGCACCCACAACTTGGATGAATGCACCTTTGGTGGCCTGATGGAAACTCGCCTGCGTCGCAACCACAGCCGTGATGGCAGCCGGGACAGCCGCGCTCGCGAAGGGGAGTGAGTGGGCAACGATGTACGCGAGAAACGCAGCAACGGACGTTGCCACTGCGATTCGCGTGTAGGAGCGATCGATGCGTGCCGCGCGCTTGCGTAACGATTCGCCTCTCACATCGAAAGTATGGACCCGCCGGGGTTTCCGTGGGCCATGGCGGCAGCTTCATCGGGGTCGTGTGTGACGTGAATAGCCGGAATTCCTGCTCGGGCCACGATGGCCAGGACGTCCTGGGCGAGTCGGGATCGCAAGGGGGCATCCAAGGCACTGAAGGGTTCATCCAGGCACAACGCGTCAGGTTTCGCCGCCAGCGCCCGGGCCAGGGAAACGCGCTGGGCCTGGCCCCCACTGAGTTGCTCGATCGATCGGTCCCCGTACCCCTCGAGGTCCACCCAGGTGAGCAGCCGATCGGCTTCCGCTCTGGCTTCCTCCCGCGAGACGCCGGCGCGGCGTGGTCCGTAGGCGACGTTGTCCCGGACATTCAGATGCGGGAACAACAGGGCCTCTTGGAACACCATCGCGACGCGTCGTTCGTTGATGGGCAGTGCAGTGATGTCGCGTCCGCCAATCTCGATGCTGCCACCGAGGGCGGGCGTGAGCCCGGCGATCGTGCCCAACAACGTAGATTTCCCGCATCCGCTCGGACCCACCACAGCCAGAACATCGCCTGGAGCGACGCTGAATGTGAATGGTTCGTGCAACGGTGAGTCGTATCCGATCACAAGATCGACAACGCGCAGCCCGGTGGATTCCTTCATCTGCGACGCCCACCTCGATCCACGGCAGCGACCAGGGTGGTCGTCATGATCACCAGCACAACGGCCAATGCGGCGGCAACACCGAACGATGCTTCCCCGGGTCGGCCTAGCAACCGTGCGATCACCAACGGAACGGTAGGCCCATCGGCGCGCGCCAGGAACGACGCAGCACCGAACTCACCGAGCGAAACTGCGCAAGCCAGGCCACCTGCGGCGACCATCACGGTGCGCAGAGCGGGGCCATAGCCGGTCCACCACGCTCGCGTCGGTCGAGCACCGAGGTTCGCCGCGACCGTGACCAGCCGCGGATCTGTTGCGCGCAGCGTGGGGGTTGCCACGGCCACCACGAGCGGCACCGCGATGAGCGCATGTGCGATCGGCACCAGCAATCCGGTGGCGCGTAGGTCCAGTGGTGGGCGGCCGTAGGCGAGCAGCGTGCCCAGGCCCAACGTCGCAGCGGAAATACCTAGCGGCAAGGCCGTTGCGATGGCGAACGCCCGACCGATACGTCCGGTGAGAACCGAAACTGCGGCCAGACCACCGACAACTGCCGCCACCGCTCCAGTTGCGATCGCGAAGGTCAAGGATCTCGCCATTGCGCTCAGCGGTGAGCCGATACGGGTGCTTCCGGCGTCGATCGTGTTCGGCCCGAACAGCCCCGACCACCACGCGAGCGTCCAGCCACTACTTGACCGCAGCGATGCCCACACCAGCGCCAACACGGGTGCGAGCACGATGACTGCTGCTGCCGTAGCAACCACTCCCACTGCCAACGAAGATCGACCGCGCGGGCGAATCAGTCGCATGGGTCGCGCGGAACCACCGCGCTGGGCAGCGCGTTGCCGTGCCGCCCACACCAGTACCGAACCAACCACGAGCGCCTGGATCGCCGCGCTCACCGCGGCACCTTGGAAGTCCAACAGAATCGAAGTTTGGCGCAGCACCAAGGACTCGAGTGTGCGAGTAGAAGAGTCACCGATCAACAGAACGACGCCCAAGGACGTGAACGAGAACACGAACACGATCGCAGCAGCCGAGGCGATCGCCGGGCGCAACGCCGGCCAGGTGACCGTGCGGAACGCAGTCCACGGGCCCGCGCCCAAGCTCCTGGCGGTGAGCTCCATTCGCGGGTCGATGGTCACCCAGCGCGCTCCGACGATGCGCACCACCACCGCGAGGTTCAAGTAGGCGTGGGCCAGAACGACGAGCGCGAAGCCCGAACCGAGCGATCCGCCAAGTAGCGCCCGAAAGGCAAGCGCCACGACCACAGTGGGCAGGACGAACGGAACAGTCGCCAGGGCCAGCGCCCACCGGCGGCCCCAGAATCGGTAGCGCGTCAGCACGTTGGCCATCGGCAACCCGATGGCCAACGCCAGTAACGTGCTGACGATCGCTTGCCCGCTTGCCAGCCCTGCTACCCGCCAGGGCAATGGATCGAAGAGGTAGCCCACGGTGCCCGGGCTGATGACCTGACGCCCGAGGGACGCCAGTGGGATGGCAAGGAACGCAAGGAGGAACGCCGCCGGCACCACCCACGCCCAGCGCAGCCACGTGGGTGCGTGCACGCTAAGGACCCTTACCTACCCATGACCGAGCCCCACTCGGTCAGTAGGCCCTCCACGTTCTCCGCCACATAGTCGGCGGGCAACTGTTCGGCCCTTTCCACCTGTCCGGCGAACTCGGTGAACACTTCCGGCAGCGGGGTGCCGGCACGAGCGGGGAAGACGAACATGTTCAACGGGATGTCCTCTTGCACGGGTGCGGACAGCAACCAGTCGACCACCTGCTGGGCGGCTTCGACGTTGTCCGTTCCAGCAAGGATGCCCGCGTACTCGATCTGCCGGTAACAACCGTCATCCATGGACGAAGTGGAAACGGTCTCCGGCGGCTCGCCCTCGGCGTAGACGATCTCGGCCGGTGGGCTCGTTGCGTAGCTGACGACGATTGGGCGGTCACCCCCACCACCGAAAGTGAAGTCGCCGTAGTAGGCATCGCTCCACGACCCGGCGATGGCAACGTCGTTGTCCTTCAGTTCTTGCCAATAGGTGGGCCATTCATCGCCGTACCGGGCAACGGTGGACAACAGGAATGCCAGGCCAGGGGACGACGTCCCGGGGTCTTGCACCACGAGCAGGCCCGAATAGGTCGGATCGACCAAGTCATCCAGTGTGGTCGGCGGGGCGATTCCCTCTGCTTCGAACCAGGTGTCGTCGATGTTGATGCACACATCGCCGAAGTCGATCGGGGTGACCAGTCCGTCGAAGGTTTGGTCCGCGAGGTCCGGTCGCAGGGAGTCGGCCTCCGGGGAGGTGTACGGCTCGAAGACGCCTTCATCGAGTGCGCGAGTGACGAGTGTGTTGTCCACACCGAACATCACATCGGCAGTGGGTGCGCCCGCCGCCAGGATCGCTCCGGCCACCATCGATCCGGCATCGCCTCCGGAGACCAATTCGATGTCGATCCCCGAGGATTCCTCGAAGTCGGCGATCACGTCCTCGCTCAACGCGAACGAGTCGTGCGTGAGCAGTTGCACGGTCACCGGCTCATCGGCTGACGGAGTAGCAGCCGACTGCGTTGCGTCCTCGGTTGCGTCGGTGGTGGTCTCGTTCGTGCTGCAGGCAGTGAGAACGAGGGCACTCGCAGACAGCGTCGCGAGCACGGCCGTGGATATGCGTTTCATGGAATCCTCCCTATCGCTGGCATTACCCAGATCAGGTTCTCTTGGGTCGGCAGCCGCGACTGCCCTCTCAGCCCGCCGTATCGCGCGAGCTCCCCAGTGCTTTAGTTGTAACGACCAGCATAGCCCTCGATGAAGACGAGGGCATCAGGGCTGCTGATTAGGAAACGCGTGGCAGGTGCGCAAAGGCCTCGGCGACACCGTGGTTGACGATCGCCCCGCCGGCGACGTTCAGCCCGAGGGCGAAGGCGGGATCGCTGCCCAGGGCCTCCTGCCAGCCTTGATCGAGTAGCCGCACGACATAGGGAAGCGTGACGTTGGTGAGTGCATAGGTGCTGGTGTGCGGAACCGCTCCGGGCATGTTGGCCACGCAGTAGAAGATCGTGTCCGCCACCGGATAGGTCGGATCTTCGTGCGTGGTGGGACGCGAGGATTCGAAGCAACCACCTTGGTCGATAGCGATGTCGACCAACACCGCACCGGGCTTCATGCGGGCAACCAGTTCGTCCTTCACCAAGTGTGGTGCGCGCGCACCGGCCACCAGCACCGCACCGATCACCAGATCGGCATCCAAGCAGGCGCGTTCGATCTCGAAGGTGTTGGAGGCGATGGTGTCGATACGCCCGTGGAAGGCGGCGTCGATCTGTCGCAACTTGGCGATGTTGGTGTCCAAGATCTTCACGTTTCCTTGCATGCCGACAGCGATAGTGGCCGCGTTGACTCCGGCCACGCCGCCGCCGATCACCACCACGTTCGCACTCGGCACTCCGGAGGCACCACCGAGCAGCACCCCGCGACCACCCGATGCGCGAAGCAATGCTTCGGCGCCGACCTGCGGAGCCAGTCGACCGGCGATCTCCGACATCGGGGCGAGTAGCGGCAGAGAGCCGTCAGACAGTTCGACGGTTTCGTAGGCGATTGCGGTCATGCCGCTGTCAATCAGTGCCTTCGTGAGTGGTTCATCGGCTGCGAGGTGCAGGTAGGTGAACAAGACGAGGTCCGAACGGAAGTACTGGTACTCCTGCGCGATCGGTTCCTTGACCTTCAGTAGGACGTCCGCGGTGGACCACACCTCGGCGGCGGTCGGCAGCATCGTCGCACCGGCGGCGATGTACTCCGCATCGCTGATGCGAGATCCCTCGCCGGCGCCTGACTCGATGACCACCTCGTGCCCGTGGCGGGTGGCTTCCACCACCCCGGCGGGCGTGATCGCCACGCGGAACTCGTTGTTCTTGATCTCCCGGGGAACCCCTAGCCGCATGGCTGCCTCCTGCAGACGTCGATGTGGGCAACGATCGGATAAAACGATGACAATGTCCAGATCTGCGGAACAGATGGTCGTACATTGATCAAATGAGCGAACAAAATGCGAAATCAGCCGGTCAGAGGGCGGTCCTGCCGAAGAATCTGCTGGGCTCGCTGGATGACATCGACAAGAAGATCGTCGACGCCCTCGTGCGCGATGGCCGCCAGCCCAACAACGCGCTCGCCGCCCGGGTCGGTATCGCGGCCTCCACCTGCCTGGCTCGTACCCGCTCGCTTATCGATCGGGGCATCATCCGCGGATTCCGCGCCGATATTGATTACTCGGCTGCGGGCGCCGACCTGCAGGCGGTGATCTTCGTTCGCGTGCGCCCCGCAGCCCGGCCAGGACTGATGGCGATGACCGAGCGCTTGGCCAACGAGCCGGGCGTGCTGAACGTGTTCTTCATCGCAGGTGCCTACGACTTCCTCATCCACATCGTCGCTTCGAATACCGAGGGCTTGCGCACCTTCGTTGCCGGCAACCTGTCCACCGATGCGGATATCGAATCCACGCAAACCAGCGTCGTTTTTGAGCATCTGGCTGGCCAAGCCCCGCTTGGCTAGGTGGCTATCGCTACAAAGCTGGCTGAGGATCGACGACGTTCGCCTTCGGTCCTAGACCACGATCCATCGTCACGTTGCGACTCGACCCGTCTGCTCCCTGGAGAATGAGTTCGGGAACGCCGCCGTCGCCGGTCCACTCGGTGATGTCAATGCGGAGCTTGTCACCGGGCCGCAGCACCACTGATCTATCCGTGTGCGCCGCCGGCACGGTCCCTCTAGACCGAATCCGCTGGGTGATGACATTCACTCGTACGTCGCCGGTCCCACCGACGCTGTACTCAGCCACGCCATCGGCTTCGGTGAGCGTGAATGGCGCTGATGCGGACCCCTTGTCTTTCCAATCCGCTACGAACCAGGCGTTGTAGTCATCTCCCTGTCGTTCCACGGCCGCCTGAAGGTAGCGAGCCACGGTCTGCTTGTCCGAAGACACCGAAACCGAACGCTGTCCGGCCCGGACCTCGAGGGTCATCGTGGCCCCTGCAGGAACCAGTGGCGCGGAATCCAACACTGTGCCGTCTGCCAAGAAGGTGTTGGCGAAGAGATTGAGCGGTTGGTCGTTCGCCGAGTTGTCGACCGTTACCTTGAAGTCCGTTCCTGGAGGCATGCGGAATGCGGGAAGGGAACCGGAAGACGGGTTCAGGTTCGGATGCTTCTTCAGATCGGGTATCTCGGATCCGTCCAGTGCCCGGATGTTCGTCCTCACGGACGATGGAATCGGTTGCTTGGAGCCGAACGCGACTATCTGCTCTTTCCCCGCGCAGAACGGGCAGTCCAGCGTGCCTTGGATATCCGACAGCGGTACGAGGCCGATCGTCATGTTCGTCGCATCACCGGTGGAAAACACCTGCGGACCATCGGGAATCGTTCCGACCAGGTACTCGTAGGAGTTCTGCGACCTATCGACGCGGATGGCCCGGGTGCGCATTGGGAAATTGTTGTCGTACACCGCGATGTCGAAATCCCCATTCGCGCGCTCGTAGACGGCCGTAGGAGTGATGGCGTGTCCGGCAGGCTGTCCCTCGACCTCGAAGGAAAGGACGAGCACATACGGGATCTGGCCAGGCTGCAGGTTTTCGCGCAGAGTCTGGACAACGGTCAACGGATCGGTGAGTTTCCCCTCTGCGGGGTTGGAAGTCATCTGAGTGGTCCACCAGTAGGCCAACTCGCCTTGGACCTTCGAATCCAGACGCACCCCGGAGTTGATCTGTGCATCGGTAAGCCGCGAGCGCATCAACTCGCCGTTGAAGAGTTGAGCGTTGAGGGCTGCAACTCCGTAGCAGTGTCCACCCCACATGTAGTTATTCGCCGCATCGATCCACTCGGCCACGGCTGGCTTGGGAATGCAGGTCTCCTTGCCCGAGTCATCCTTCGAGTAGTGAGTGCATGCGACATCGGCACCGAACATTCGCAGCATGCTGGCGGGTGTCAGTTGTGCCGCGAACTCGTTCGCGTTGTAGCCGAGCAGCGCATTACGGTCACCGAGCCGCTGCCCGTAGTTGAAGAACTGGAATGAATCCTGGAGAGTGACGAAACCGGAATCGGCGACCACCGTTCCTTGCGGCGCCCACTCGGGCGGCGTGGGTTGGTAGTCCTGGGTCGGTCCGCCGTTCTGCACCACATCGCAGGACTGCGAATCCGCATCGCAGATCTCGACGGTCATCGCCGGTGCTGTCGCTGGGAGGGCGATCCCCAGGCTCAACACAACCGTGAGCGTCATGAGCGAAGCGGACCTCAGGCGCATGGGCGAACAATAGGCAAATCTCCTGCAGCATTAGGGCGCTTTCGCCGCAAGAGGCCTATTCGCCCTCGTGTCATAGTCCACCGGTGAGCAACCGGATTTCCGTCCGCCCGGCGCAAGAGGAAGACCTCGAGATCGTCGGTCAGATCTGCGTCCAGGCCTACCAAGCAGCAGAGCAACTCGAGGATGGTCCAGACGGCCGTTACGGCCAGGTCCTGGCCGATACCTCCGCCCGGCACCGGGAGGCACTCATCCTGGTCGCCGAACGCGATGGACAGGTGGTGGGAACCGTCACGATCACCCCGGAAGGCTCACCGTTCCGCGAGATCGGTCAAGACGGCGAAGTCGAGTTCCGATTTCTCGCGGTCGCACCTTCCGCATGGGGCAGCGGGGTAGGCACCGCGCTCATTGACGCCTGTCTTGCCCACGCCCGTGACGTCGGCTCCCACCGGATGGCGATCTGCGTTCGCGACAACAATGCCGGAGCGATGGCGATGTATCGAAAGCACGGATTCACTCGCCAGCCGGAACGCGATTGGCAACCGGTTCCTGGTGTCACGCTGCTGGCGCTGCAAGAAGAGTTGTGAGTGGGCCCAACCGGACTCGAACCGATGACATCTTCCTTGTAAGGGAAGCGCTCTAGCCAACTGAGCTATGGGCCCGCGTGGGAGGGTACCGATGCCTTATCCGTTCATCTGGATCGGGTTGGTGCGACCGCTTTCCAGGCGCGGTCTTGTCCACTGATAGAGATCGCATCGGCAACAAGCAAACCTCGATAACCGTCCTCGAACGTGGGATAGAGGGGTTCGGGGGATGGGTTACCTCGTGCAACGTCTGCGTAGATGGTGGCGAACAGACTAGTGAAGGCTTCGCCGTATCCCTCAACGTGTCCACCTGGATAGAAAGAGATGTTCGTAGCCGTTGGATCGAGGTGAACGGGGTCCTTTAGGAGAATCTCATTGGTGCGTCCGCGACGTCCTATCCACAACGTGTCGCTGGCCTCGGAACTCCACATGAGCGAACCTTCGGTTCCTGCTAGCTCGAATCGCAGATCGTTCTTGCGCCCAGCCGAGACCTGGCTAACAGTGAACGATCCACGTGTCCCTCCGTTCATGTGCAGGGCCACGGTTGCGGCGTCGTCAGATGTCATGGTGACGGGTGTGCCCGTTGTCGCGGCAAGGCCGCTGAACGTTTCGACTTCCCCGTCCGGGCGGATACGTGTGGGCCGGAACGTGTGCAGATCTGCCAGGACTTCGGTGATCTCGCGTTGTGCAATCCAGGTGACTAGATCCAGCCAATGCGAACCTATATCGGCAACAGCACGCAGTTGTCCTGCCCGTTCGGGCTCAAGGCGCCAATTCCAATCGGTCTCCCGCAATAACCAGTCTTGGTGATAAGAGCCGGTTATGAACAGAGGGTCGCCGATATCTCCGCGAGAAACCATGGCTCGTGCCTCGTGCATCAACGGGTAGAAGCGGAAGTTGAAGCACGTGGCATTCACGAGATCGGCCTTCCGTGCACGTGTCACGAGGTCAGCCGCCTGCGATGAATCGATCGTTAGAGGCTTCTCGCAAATCACATGCTTTCCCGCATCGATGGCCGCTCGTGCTTGTTCGGCGTGCACATTGTTCGGGCTGGCTACATGGACGACATCCACGTTCGCATCCATGAGGGCCGTCGTGAGATCGGGATACGCCTGGGGCACGTCCCACTGCCGTGCTTTGACTCCTGCGCGTTCGGGGCTAGAACCAACAAGTCCCACGACGTGCGCACCGGCACGACGGGCACATTCGACGTGTACGCGGCCGATTTGACCTGTTCCGACAACTAACACCCCGATCGGCTTGTCCACCGACGCTGCACCCATGTCCCTGGTCCCTCATTTCGCAGTGGAATGACGCCCGACCCTAGCGCCGACGACCTCCGTCGACGGCCCGATGAGGGCGTGTTCGGACCACTCTCGGGAGTAGAGTCATCTGCCATGCAGCGCCTAACTGCCGAGCCTGTGATCGAACAGTTGCCGTACTGGGAATCGACCCCGGACGACCTGTCCGGTGCCATCGTGGAAGTCAAGCGGGCCATCAGATCCGCAATTGAATCCTCGGGTAGATCCGTCGAAGATGCATTCGCGGCGATCGAGGATCGGATATCCCAACGGGTCGATGAGGTGAATTCTTTGAAAGCCGCTGGGCATCATGTGTGGCCGGAAATCGATTTCGAAGACATCGCGATGGGGACACTGGCCATCGCCGAGCACCAGCAGGTCAAGGCGCGAGGATGTCTC
>JAQCBM010000051.1 GCA_027729865.1 Actinomycetota bacterium | reverse complement strand
TCATCGGACTGCCCAACTTCCCGATCTTCAACGTTGCCGACATGTCGATCACTTTCTCCGCCATCGCCATGGTGATTTTGGCGTGGAAGGGAGTCCCTCTAGCGGACCAACAGGACAGCGACAAATCCGAGTCGAGCGTTCCAGGAGACGAGGGCGAAGCGGCGTGAGCCGTCGGTACGCCGTTCCCGACGGCCTGGTGGGCGAGCGGATCGATGTGGCGTTGTCTCGCATGTTGGGACTTTCTCGCGCGGCTGCGAGTTCGCTGCTCGATGCAGGCCTGGTGGCGGTCGCCGGTAGGGCGGTGGCCAAGTCCCATCGGCTCTCGCTCGATGACGTAATTGAGGTGGACGAGCCGGTCGCGACTACGCCGAAGGAAGAGCCGATCGCCAGCATCCCGATTCTGCTAGAAGACGACCACATAGTGGTGATCGATAAGCCGGTGGGGGTCGCAGCTCACCCGAGCCCGGGTTGGTCAGGGCCGACGGTTACTGGGTCGCTGGCTGCCTCGGGCCATCTGTTGACGAGAGCTGGCGCTGATGAGCGTGAGGGAATCGTGCATCGGCTGGATGTCGGCACCACGGGAGTCATGGTTCTGGCAAAGACTCCCGGTGCCTACTCCTCGCTGAAGAGGCAGTTCAAAGACAGATCGGTCGATAAGGAGTACCACGCAGTGGTGCATGGGCTACTGGACCCGTTGGCAGGGACCATCGACGCTCCCATTGATCGACACCCCTCCAAGGATTACAAGTGGGCGGTGGTCCATACCGGTCGACCGAGCATCACCCACTACGAAACACTCGAGGCGTGGCCGAGGGCGTCGCTCGTGGAGGTCCACCTGGAGACTGGGCGTACACACCAGATTCGAGTGCACATGGCCGCCATGCGGCATCCGTGCGTGGGGGATGTGACCTACGGGGCGGACCCCGCGATGGCCCGAGAACTGGGGCTACAGAGACAGTGGTTGCACGCGAGACGTTTGGGGTTTGAGCACCCATCGACCGGCGAGTGGGTCGAGGCGGAGAGTCAGTACCCGCAGGACCTCGGGCAGGCTCTCACTGCCTTGCGCGCCGGCCTGTCTAACTGATCGGACTCCCCGTCTTCGGCGTAGGGTTGGTCGGTGCCCGCGACCAGATTTCCCGCCTCTTGGTCCGGACCCGAGGACGGGCGTGCGGGTGTGTCGTCACGATGAGCGGTGACGAACATGAGTGAGCGCAACTTCGTCCACCTACACGTCCACACTGAGTACTCCATGCTCGACGGCGCCGCCCGGCTCGATGATCTGATCGATGAAGCCGTGCGGCTTGGTATGCCGGCAATCGCCATGACCGATCACGGCAATCTCTACGGCGCTTACGACTTCTACTCCCGTGCGCGCGCGGCGGGCATTAAGCCGATCATCGGCCTGGAGGGCTATTACGCGCCTCAGGGAAGATCGGAACGACGCCCCTTCGACTTCGGCGGTGGCTTCGATGAAGGTACCCCCGAAGATCCCGGCGCCGGCCGCGGCAAGCACAGCTATACGCACATGACGCTCTGGGCAGAGACGACCGAGGGCATGCATAACCTTTTTCGTTTGTCGTCGTTGGCAAGCCTCGAGGGGTACTACCACAAGCCGCGCTTCGACCGGGAACTCCTGGACCGCTACAGCACAGGCCTGATTGGCACCACGGGATGTCCGAGCGGTGAAGTCAATCGATGGCTACAGGCAGGGGAATTCAAAAAGGCACGCGCCGCAGCTGCCGACTTTCGGGACATCCTGGGACCGGGCAACTACTTCGCCGAAGTGATGGATCACGGGCTCGCCATTGAACAACGTTTCCGCGACGACCTCATCAAGATTGCTCGCGATCTTGATTTGCCCCTCGTGGCAACGAACGATCTCCACTACGTGCATGCAGATGATGCGGATACACACGAAGTCTTGTTGTGCGTGGGAACTCGAACCACCATGGATGACCCGAAGCGATTCCGCTTTGATGCTCGCGACTTCTACGTCAAGTCGGCCCAAGAAATGCGCTCGGTGTGGTCCGAACTCCCCGATGCTTGCGACAACACGCTTCTCATAGCCGAACGTTGCGACGTCACCTTCGATGAGGGCGCAAACCTCATGCCGCGCTTCCCAGTTCCCAAGGGAGAAACCGAGGAGTCGTGGCTGCGTTCGGAGGTCGAGCGGGGATTGGGTGAGCGTTACCGCGGTGACGTTCCCGCGGACGTCCGCCAGCAGGCGGAATACGAACTAGGTGTTGTGATGCAGATGGGCTTCCCGGGCTACTTCCTGGTTGTCGCGGACCTTGTGCGATACGCGAAGGAGAACGGTATTCGCGTGGGCCCAGGACGCGGATCCGCCGCCGGCGCGATGATCGCCTACGCCTTGGGCATCACCGAACTCGATCCGATCAAGCACGGATTGCTGTTCGAGCGCTTCTTGAACCCCGAACGAATCTCGATGCCGGATATCGACATCGACTTCGATGAACGCCGCCGCGCGGACATGATCCGTTATGCCACGGAAAAGTACGGCGAGGAGCGTGTAGCTCAGATCGTTACGTACGGGTCCATCAAGGCCAAGGCGGCCATCAAGGACAGCGCGCGCGTTCTGGGATTCCCGTACTCCCTGGGAGATCGGATTACCAAAGCGATGCCGCCATCGGTGATGGGTAAGGACATCTCGCTCGCTGGTGCATTTGATCCCGGTGATGGCCGCTATGCCGAAGCCGCAGACTTTCGGAGCTTGTACGAGTCGGATGCGGAGGCCCGCCAGGTCATCGACACCGCTAAGGGTCTCGAAGGTTTGAAACGTCAACCCGGTGTTCATGCAGCAGGCGTGATTCTCTCGCGAGAACCTTTGATGGACGTCATCCCCGTGTGGCGACGCGAACAAGATGGAGCCATCATCACGCAGTTCGACATGGGTGCATGTGAGGCACTTGGGTTGCTGAAGATGGATTTCCTGGGCCTTCGTAACTTGACGGTCTTGGATGACTGCCTGGAGAACATCGCCAAGAACGCCGGACACTCCATCGTCCTGGAGGAGATCGGACTCGACGATCCCGCCACCTATGAGTTGCTGTCTCGTGGGGACACCCTCGGCGTATTCCAACTCGATGGCGGTCCGATGCGTTCGCTCTTGCGATCCATGCAGCCCGACAATTTCGAGGACATTTCCGCGGTGCTGGCTCTCTATCGCCCCGGACCGATGGGCGCGAATGCCCACAACGACTACGCCGACCGCAAGAACGGTCGCAAGCCAGTTGTGCCGATTCATCCGGAGCTGGCCGAACCTTTGCAGGAGATCCTCGGTGACACCTACGGCCTGATCGTCTACCAAGAACAGGTCATGGCAATTGCGCAAGAACTCGCCGGGTACTCGTTGGGCAAGGCAGACCTGCTGCGTCGTGCCATGGGCAAAAAGAAGAAGGAGATCCTGGAGAAGGAATTCGTCCCCTTCCGAGACGGCATGCGGGAAAAGGGCTATTCGGATTCGGCGATCGAAACGCTGTGGGAGATCTTGGTCCCGTTCTCCGACTACGCCTTCAACAAGGCCCACACGGCCGGTTACGGATTGGTCTCCTATTGGACCGCATACCTCAAGGCCAACTACCCCGCGGAGTACATGGCGGCGCTGCTGACCAGCGTGCAGGACGATAAAGACAAGAGTGCGATCTACCTTGGTGAGTGTCGGCGGATGGGCATAAAGGTGCTGCCACCGGATGTCAATGAATCCGACGGTGCTTACACCGCGCGAGGAAGCGATATCCGATTCGGCCTGTCCGCCATTCGTAACGTCGGGGAAGGCGTTGTTGAGTCGATCATCGCTACACGTAACTCCAAGGGTCGGTTCACCGATTTCCATGACTTCATCGCCAAGGTGGACGTCAGTGTCTGCAACAGGCGCGTAGTGGAATCACTCGTGAAGGCGGGAGCCTTCGACTCTCTCGGCCATACGCGCAAGGGCTTGGTGGCGGTCCACGAGTTGGTGATCGATGCCGCGGTGGACATCAAGCGAGCGGAGGCAGCCGGACAGTTCGATCTCTTCGGCGGATTGGGAGCTAGCGACGACGAAAGCTCCGCAGGGTTGGCCGAGCGCACAGCTATACCAGTGGGTGAGTGGGAGAAGGCGGTCCTACTAGCCCATGAGCGAGAAATGCTCGGGTTGTACGTCTCTGACCATCCCTTGAACGGTGTGGAGCACGCGCTAGCGCAGTTGGCTGATCGATCCATCGCATCTTTGATCGCCGATGAGTCCCTCGAATCGACGATCGTCACGATCGCCGGCTTGCTGACGAGTGTGCAACGCAAGACCACCAAGAAGGGATCGGCGTGGGCCATCGCTTCGTTGGAGGACCTTGACGGTTCCGTTGAGGTCATGGTCTTCCCGCAGGCCTACAACTCCGTCTCAACGAAACTGATTGAGGACTCGATTGTTAGCGTGCGTGCCCGAGTGGAGCGCAGTGATGAAGACGGTCTCCGAGTTATCGCTATGGACGTGGAAACGCCCGATGTCTCGGGTGTGAATAGCGGGCCGATCCGGCTTTCATTGGCGGCTACGCGATGTGTCCCACCGCTCATCGAACGTTTGAAGGAAGTACTCCGGCAGCACCCGGGGACCACCGAGGTGCATCTGCACTTGACGGGTGGCACCCAAACCACGGTGTTGCGCCTAGACGATGCGATGCGCGTCTCGCCGTCGGCGTCGTTGTACGGAGATCTCAAGGCGCTACTCGGAGCCAACTGCCTTTCGTGATGTGTCGTACCGTTCACTTGTGACGGACGACCACCGAAGTGCTCCGCAGGGGAGTGCCGAACGACCCGAACGACCCGAGCGCACTGTCCTGGTCGCCGGATTGCTGGTGGGAGCCCTCAGCGGCGTGGCCCTGGGGGTGCTCTGGTGGCAATTGGCGCCGCGAGCCTCGGTGGTGATCCGCCCCGAAGGCGTCCGCCCGCAAGGCTTTCAGCCTGAGGAGTTCCTTGCAGCCGACGTCTCGTTTGCTGCACTGGCCCTGGTTGCTGGGGTGATCTTGACCGTGGCCTTGGCGGCTATGCGACGACAGCACCTCGTGGGTGTCCTGATAGCAGGGTTGCTGGCCAGTGTCGTCGGAACGGTGGCGATGTGGCAGGTCGGGACCCGCCTGGGATCAGTGGACATCGAGGGGCTGATCGCTACCACAGAGGAGGAATTCGTCACGCAAGGTCCACTCGAGGTGACGATGCCCGGGGTGTTCTTGATGTGGGCGATCGCCTCTGCAACCGTAGTTGCGGTGTTGGCGCTCGGGGATTGGATCGTCGCGCGTGCCCGCGCCGCGGCCTCAGCCGAAGCCTCGCCGAGTGAGGTCACGAACTAATCGACGCCACGGTTGCGTCCATCAACGCAATCAAGTCGTGCGGTGATAGCGCGATCTCCAGGCCGCGACGCCCGGCACTGATGTAGATCTCATCGTGATCTAGTGCACTTGAGTCGATCACAACGCGAAGCCTTCGTCGAAGGCCCAGGGGACTGATCGCGCCCACGACCGAGCCGCTGAGTCGCTCGGCAGCAACTGTGTCGGCCAACTGAGCTCGTCGCGCGCCGGTAGCCGCGGCGAGCTTCTTCGGTGCGGTGCTTACCGATACCGGGACGATTCCTACGCAATAGTGGTCGTCGATCTGCCAGATGAGTGTCTTGAACACCTGAGAAGGCTCGACATTTAGTTGCTGGGCAGCCTCTAAGCCGTAGTTCGTGACTGTCGGATCGTGTCGAAACTCATGCACCCTGTGCTCCGTGCCAGTGTCGAGAAGCCGAATGAGTGCCGGTGTACTCGGCCGAGAAGCGGCATTTCGTTTCGACATGATCGCAGGAAGGAGCGTCAGTTGGTTGATGGTTGCGACTGCAGTAGATCCACAGCCGGGACTGCACCGAGGGCAGCGATCATGGCGGTTTCGTACCCGAGGATTCGTGCGCAGCACTTGAGTCGTGTGATGGTGTCGGGCGACGCCAGGAGTTCTTGCCGCGTTCGTCCGTCGATGACGAGGGCCGCAGTGATCAAGTAGCTCAAGACGGTCGGCTCGGTGGGCAATTGTTCGTCATCGTCGCGTTCCTCGTCCAACCTGCCCCCGAGGGCAGCTCGATACTTGTCGAACGCTCGCACCGTCCGTTCGGTAAGCGCAACCACCATCGGCTCAGCGGAGTCGATTTCGGGTTCGGGCAAGAACTCGACCTCTGCTCGCATCAATGGAGCTGATCGATCAACGTCGACGATTTGGAAGCGGCGGCCGCCAATCGTCACGATGTCGTAGCGCCCGTCATCGAGTCGCTCGGCTTGGCGCAACAGTGCACTCACGCCAACCGGGTAGAGGTCGTCATTGTCATGTCCGGCGACACTCGCAGTTGTCGAACCACCCATGTGGCGCTCACGAACCGCCACGATTCCGAATTCCCGCTCATCCTCTGGTTTGGCCAGCAGTTCCTCGATCATCATTCGGTACCGAGGTTCGAAAATGTGCAGCGGTAGGACCAATCCGGGCACGAGGGCAGTTGTGAGCGGGAAGAGCGGCAACTGCGTGGTCACGATGCGAGCGTAGACTCGGCAACGTGTTGCGGCTCATCGACTTGCGAGATTCCCACGCAGACCCCCGTGAAGTGGTCCCGCGTGCGGCGATGGATCTAGCCGACGCCGGTGCGGTCATCCAGCCGGTCCTCGATGCAGTGCGCGATGGAGGAGCATCGGCTGTGCTCGACGCGTGCGAGCGATTCGATGGCGTGCGTCCGCGTTCGCTGCGGGTGCCGCAGGAAGTGATCGATCGGGCCGCGGCCGAGCTCGATTCAGAGGTTCGCCGTGCCCTTGAAGTCGCCATCGAGCGGGCCCGCAAGGTCCACGCTGACCAAAGGCGCGTGGATGTGATCACCGAGGTTGTCCCCGGGGGCTCGGTCACTGAGCGGTGGCTACCGGTAGCCCGCGTCGGGCTGTACGTCCCTGGGGGTCGCGCGGTCTATCCCAGCAGCGTCGTCATGAACGTCGTACCTGCTCAGGAAGCGGGGGTCGGCTCGCTGGCCGTGGTGAGTCCACCTCAGAAGGACTTCGACGGTTGGCCGCACCCCACGGTGCTCGCGGCCTGTTCACTGCTCGGAGTGGACGAGGTCTATGCCGTGGGCGGCGCGCAGGCGGTAGCCATGCTCGCTTACGGGGTGGACCTTCCCGACGGCACACGCTGCGATCCCGTCGACCTCGTCACAGGTCCGGGCAATATCTACGTCACGGCAGCCAAGCGGGCGCTGCAGGGGATCATCGGCATCGATTCCGAAGCCGGTCCCACGGAGGTTGCGATCTTGGCCGACGATTCGGCCGATCCTCGCTTCGTTGCCGCCGATCTCATCAGCCAAGCCGAGCACGACGTCATTGCCGCGGCTGTTCTGGTCACCACGAGCCCCGAACTTGCGAACGAGGTGCAGGAAGAGGTTCGTTCACAGGTCGCCAACACCAAGCACACCGATCGGATCACCGAAGCGCTGACCGGTGTGCAAAGTGCAGTCATCATCGTTCGCGACATCCAGCAGGGTCTTGAGGTTGTCGATGCCTACGCGGCGGAACACCTGGAGATCCACACGCGTGAGGCGCGTGATGTCGCAATGCGAGTTCACAACGCTGGTGCGATCTTCGTAGGCCCGTGGGCGCCGGTGTCCCTCGGTGATTACTGCGCGGGATCCAATCACGTGCTGCCCACCATGGGTGCCGCGAGGCACTCGTCAGGTTTGTCGGTGCAGACGTTTTTGCGGGGCATCCACGTGATCGAGTACGACCAATCGGCATTGATGGACGTAGCTGAACACGTAGTTGCACTCGCGAATGCGGAGGACCTACCCGGACACGGCGACGCCATCACCGTGCGCACGGGTGAACAGTCATCTGAGCGATCCTCCGAGTAGCCGCGGTGAACCCCTACACGCCACCGGTGCGTCCCGACCTCGCCGGCGAGGTTCCCTACGGTGCTCCCCAATTGAACGTCGACGTTCGACTCAACGTGAATGAAAATCCATTCGCTCCACCGGAGAGCGTCGTCGATGCAGTCACAGCCAGTGTTCAACGAATCATGTCGGAGGCGAATCGCTATCCGGATCGGGACTTCATCGATTTACGCACAGACTTGGCCGCCTACTTGTCAGAGGAATCAGGTGTCCATCTGAGTGCTGAGCAGTTGTGGGCGGCCAATGGCTCGAACGAAGTCATGGCGCATGTGATGGCGGCCTTTGGAGGCCCTGGCCGGACGGCATTGACGTTCCCACCCACCTATTCGATGTACCCCGAGTACGCCCGTGAATCGTTCACCACGTTGGTGAACGTGCCTCGGCGATCAGATTTCACGATCGATGTTCCCGCGGCCGTCACTGCGATCACACGAGACCAACCCAGCATCGTCCTCGTTGCATCGCCCAACAACCCGACCGGCACCGCGATCGGATTGGCGGACATCGCGAAGTTGGCGAGCGTGTGTCTGCAGAACAACGCCGTCCTCGTAGTGGACGAGGCCTACGCCGAGTTCCGGCGTAGCGGTGTCCCCAGTGCACTCGAACTGTTGAGTGAATATCCGAACGTGATCGTCACTCGAACTATGAGCAAAGCCTTCGCGATGGCGGGTGTTCGACTCGGCTACGCGGCGGCTCATTCGAGCGTCATCGATGCATTGCGGATCGTCCGATTGCCGTATCACCTTTCATCCGTGACGCAGGCGGTAGCGCGCGCGGCGATCGCCCATGCTGGTGATCTGCAGGCGGACTTAGAGACACTCCGAGAAAAACGCGACGCACTTGTTGTGGACCTGACGGCTCGGGGGCTTCGCGTAGCGCCAAGCGACGCCAACTTCGCTTTCTTCGGGGTGTTTGTCGATCGTCAAGCGATCTGGCAGGGACTTGTGGATCGAGGTGTTCTGATTCGCGAAACCGGACCAGAGGGCTGGCTTCGGGTATCGGTGGGGACACCGGAGGAGAACGCTAGATTTATCACCGCACTCGATGAAGTTCTGGCGGATCTCGGTCAAGGAGCACTGGTTGTCGATGAGTAGGGCTGCACGCATTGAGCGAACCACCAAGGAAAGCGACGTCCTGGTCGAGCTCGAACTCGATGGCACGGGCGTGAGCTCCATCGAGACCGGTGTGCCGTTCTTCGATCACATGTTGTCCCAGTTGGCCAAGCACGGGGGTCTGGACTTGACCGTGCGCACCAAGGGCGACCTCGAAGTCGATGCGCACCACACGGTCGAAGACACATCGCTAGCCGTTGGGCAGGCGCTCAATGAAGCCCTGGGTGACCGCGCTGGGCTTCGCCGCTACGGCGATGCGCTCGTGCCGCTTGATGAGTGCCTAGTGCAATCGGCCGTGGATCTGTCCGGCCGGCCATATCTGGTTCACGAAGAGCCCGACATGGTCGAACTGATTGGCAGCTACGACACCACCCTCACCCGGCACATTTGGGAATCGATCGTGGCGACCAGTCAGATCACGTTGCACGTTCGAGTTCTCAGTGGTCGGAACGCACACCACGTGGTCGAGGCGCAGTTCAAGTCGGTCGCGCGCTCTTTGCGTGATGCGGTGACCCTTGACCCCCGAGTGGTGGGGGTTCCGTCCACCAAGGGAACGCTCACCGCGTCCTGACATGGCAGCACCGGATGTTGTCGTCCTCGACTACGGCAGCGGAAACGTTCGTTCCGCCCAGCGCGCTCTCGAGCGTGTGGGTGCACGGGTGGAGGTAACCGCCGAGCGCGACCGCGCCATGGAATGCGACGGTCTTGTGGTGCCAGGTGTTGGTGCCTTCGCTGCGTGCATGCGCGGTATCGAGGATGTGGGTGGTGCGTCGATCATCGAACGACGATTAGCCGGTGGGCGGTCCGTCCTGGGTATCTGTGTGGGTATGCAGGTGCTCTTCACCTCGGGTGTGGAGCATGGGGAGACCACGGAAGGTTTGGCCCAGTGGCCGGGCGTTGTCGAGCGTTTGCGCGCACCGGTGCTGCCGCACATGGGTTGGGACAACGTCGAAGTTGGTGAAGGCTCCGTGCTGTTTCGCGGAGTCGAGAACGAGCGTTTCTACTTTGTGCACACCTACGGCGTTCAGTCCTGTGA
>JAQCBM010000050.1 GCA_027729865.1 Actinomycetota bacterium | reverse complement strand
TAAAAAGATCGGTGAGATTCGCGACTGTTCGTAGGCTTGTTCAATCACCTGCGGCCACACCACATTGTCGGCGTCGGGGGATTGTTGCTCGGCCGCAAGTGCGCGCTTCGAGACCCAGGAGCCCGGCTGCAAGATCTGAATGGTTCCTTGATCGGGAACTCCCAGGTGCGTTAGCGCGCCCACCAGATCGTTGACGGCGTCCCTCTCCACCTGGGCTTCGAACACGTCCCCGGGGGGATCGATGCTGGCCGCGTTGTAGCGAGAGAAGGAGGTCAGACTCGGGGCCGCGCGCAAGATCTCCTCACACTGCTGCGTGAGATCCCTCGGACAGGAGACCCGCACCGTCAGCACGGCCCTACCTTGTCACCTCGGGCGTAGTCTTGCGGGCATGTGCGGGATCGTGGGCTATGTAGGCGAGAAGCAGGCCCTTGAAGTCGTGGTTGCCGGCCTGCGTCGCCTGGAATACCGCGGCTACGACTCCGCTGGCGTGGCGGTGATCAGCGAAGGCCGCCTAGAGGTCCGCAAGAAGGCGGGCAAGCTCGCCAACCTTGAGACCCTCCTCGGGCAAGATCCGCTCCCGCAATCCACCACCGGAATCGGTCATACCCGCTGGGCAACCCACGGTGGTCCGACCGATCACAACGCGCATCCGCATGTGAGCGAAGACGGACGCGTGGCGGTGATCCACAACGGCATCATCGAAAACTTTGCCGCGTTGCGCGCTGAGTTGACGGAATCTGGTGTGCAGTTGTCCTCCGAAACCGACACCGAAGTCGTTGCGCACCTGCTTGCCCGCGCTTTGCCCGACGTGGCGGGTGACCTCCCGCGCGCGATGCAGGCGGTCTGTCACCGGCTCGAAGGGGCGTTCACTCTGGTCGCGATGGACCCGAACGATCCCACGTTGGTCGTAGGCGCGCGGCGCAACTCGCCGCTGGTCGTCGGTTTGGGTGAGGGCGAGAACTTCTTGGCCAGCGACGTTGCTGCGTTCGTCGAACACACCCGCAACGCCTTGGAACTCGGACAGGACCAGATCGTGATCGTGCGCGCAGACGGCGTCGAGGTGACCGACTTCTCCGGCAACGCTGTCGAGGCCGCACCCTTCTCCATCGACTGGGATGCCTCCGCTGCAGAAAAGGGCGGCTACGACCTGTTCATGCTCAAGGAGATCGCCGAACAGCCCAAGGCAGTTGCCGATGCACTACGCGGGCGCATCAATGCCGAGCACCGCATCCAACTGGACGAGGCGAATCTTGACGATGCCGTGTTGCGCGACATCACCAAAGTGGTGGTGATCGCCTGCGGCACTGCCGCGCACGCCGGCATGGTCGCTAAGTACGCGATCGAGCACTGGACCCGGTTGCCGGTGGACGTGGAACTGGCCAGCGAATTCCGGTACCGCGATCCGATTGTGGGACCGGATTCGCTTGTCATCGCGATCTCGCAGTCCGGTGAAACGATGGACACCCTTATGGCGTTGCGCCACGCGAAGGCCCAAGGTGCTCGCACTCTCGCTATCTGCAACACAGTCGGTTCCACCATTCCACGTGAATCCGATGCGGTGGTCTACACCTACGCCGGACCGGAGATCGCCGTCGCATCAACCAAGGCTTTCCTGACGCAGATCGTTGCGGCGTACCTCGTCGGGCTGTATCTCGCACAAGCACGCGGGACGATGTTCGAGGACGAAATCCGCGGGATCTTGGCCGACCTTGCCGATATGCCGCAGAAGGTGGATCTCGTACTCGACACAGTCGAGCCCGTCCGCGCATTGGCACAGGAGTTCGCGAATGCAACGTCGGTGTTGTTTCTTGGGCGCCACGTGGGCTACCCGGTTGCCCTCGAGGGCGCACTCAAACTCAAGGAACTTGCTTACATGCACGCAGAAGGCTTCCCTGCTGGGGAGTTGAAGCACGGGCCGATCGCACTGATCGAAGATGGGGTGCCGGTGATCGTGGTTGTTCCTTCACCCCGTGGGCGTGCGGTCCTGCACGACAAGATCGTGTCCAACATCCAAGAAGTTCGCGCTCGCGGTGCCGTTGTCATCGCTATCGCCGAAGAAGGCGATGAATCGATCGTGCCGTTCGCCGACCACATCATCCGCGTCCCGGAAACGCCCACCTTGATGCAGCCGTTGGTATCCACGGTGCCGCTGCAGGTTTTCGCCTGCGAACTCGCAACCGTCAAAGGCCACGACGTGGATCAGCCGCGAAACCTCGCAAAGTCCGTCACGGTGGAGTGATGTTCGGGCTGTACCCCGCTGAGGTGGTTCGGCGGGCGGAGGATTCCCTGCTCGCGCGGGTTCCCGAGGGTTCACTTATGCAGATCGCATCCCGCGGTCTCGCCCACCGCATCCTGCGACTAGTGGCGGATGTTCGTGGTTCCGTTGTTGGTGCACGGGTTGTTCTGTTGATCGGTGCGGGCAACAACGGAGGCGACGCTCTCTTCGCCGGGGCCTACCTCAGTGCTCGCGGCATGGCCATCACCGCAGTGCCGGTTGCGGAGTCCTGGCACGTTGAAGGCGCGCAGGCTCTGCTGCGGTCGGGCGGGCGGATTGCATCGCGCGATGGTGTGGAGCATGTGCTGGAACTAGCCGATGTGATCGTGGACGGCATCGTGGGCATCGGTGCGCGAGGCGGTTTACGCGAACCCGCGGCGTCGATCGTGATCGAAGCGAATGCAGCTGATGCGCTGCGCGTTGCCGTGGATATTCCCAGTGGCGTCGGAGTAGACGATGGTTCGATTGATGGCGTCGCATTCGAAGCTGATGTGACCGTCACCTTCGGGTGTTACAAGCCGGGTGTGTTTCTGCATCCTGGGCGGCAGAACGCCGGTGCGGTGCACCTGGTGGACATCGGCTTGATGGACGAGCTTCCCGAACCCGCGATGCGCGTTCTCGATTTCCTCGACGTCGCAGAGTTCGTCTCCGGTCCGCAACCTGAGGATCACAAGTACCGCCGTGGCGTGGTCGGTATAGCCGCCGGCAGCTCGACCTACCCGGGTGCGGCAGTGCTGGCCGTGGGACCAGCTCGATATTCGGGTGTGGGCATGGTGCGATTCCTGGACCGAGGTGATGGAGTGGCAGCACGCGTCATCGATGCGTTCCCCGATGTGGTGGCGGACGCACGCGATGCTCGCAGCGACAAACGCGTTCGAGCGTGGGGCTGTGGTCCTGGTTTCACCGAGATAGACGAGCAAACGGTCGCGATGATGGTCCAAGAGCCCACGCCGATCGTGCTGGACGCCGGGGCGCTTCACTGTGTCGCTTCGAGTGAAGGCCTTCAAGCGGGCATTCGTGCTCGTGCGGACCGCGGACTTACCACGGTGCTGACACCGCACGAAGGTGAGTACCTACGACTGTTTGGTGCGAAGCAGCCAGCCGAGGTTGCGGCCTCGTGGGGTGTGATCGTGGTTCGCAAGGGGCCAGCCACCACCATCACCAGTCCCGACGGCACTGTGTTCGTCGATCCGATGGGAACCCCCGATCTGGCGTATGCCGGGAGTGGTGATGTGTTGACCGGGTTGATGGCCGGGCTCCTCGCAGCCAATCCCGAGGACGATCCTCAGGAAGTCGCAGCAGCTGCGGTGTGGCTACACGGGCTCTGCGGTCGGATCGCTGCCGAACAGGAGCGCCCCGTTACCTCCATCGACATCGGTGCCGTACTCCCGCAGGCGATCGAGGCTGTACGCACCGGGGACCTGGCAGGCTGGCAACTGTGACCGCCGATCCACCTCGCGCCGAGGCTGTTATCGACCTCGGTGCGATTGCTGCCAACTACGAACGCGTGTCGGGTGCTGGCGTCCCGGTCATGGGAATCGTCAAGGCCGATGGCTACGGCCACGGTGCTCAGCAGGTAGCGCGGACGCTACGGGGGAGTGGAGCGCAGTGGCTGGGTGTCGCGTTGCTCTCTGAGGCGCTGGAACTTCGAGCAGTTGGTGATCGAGGCAATCTCCTCGCGTGGCTATGGGCACCGGGGGACCCGGGAATCATGGATTGCATCGCCACCGACGTGGACCTGTCTGTCTCATGTGAACAGTCGCTGATCGATGTGGTCACCGCTGCGCGAGGCTTAGGCAAACCAGCGCGTATCCACATCAAGGTCGACACCGGACTCACGCGCAATGGAGTTCCGCGATCGTCGTGGCGTTCGGTCTTCGAAGCCGCACGCGTGGCGCAGGATCAGGGGCACGTACAGATCGTCGGTATCTGGTCGCACTTGGCCAGTGCTGACGAGCCTGATGATCCCGTCACCGATCAGCAGCGAACCGCGTTTCTTGAAGCATTGAACATAGCCGCATCCATCGGCGTGCAACCGGAGTTGCGCCACCTCGCCAACAGTGCTGCGGGCCTCAACCGACCTGACTGCACCTTCGATCTGGTGCGTTCGGGCATTGCGATCTACGGCGTAACCCCTGGTTCCGGTCTGGGGACGGCGCAATTCCTGGGCTTACGTCCCGCCATGACGCTTCGGGCCCGGTTGGCGCACGTCAAGAAGATCGTTGTGGGCACCAAAGTTTCCTACGGAGGTACCTGGACAGCTGACCACCCCACCGCTGTCGGTTTGGTGCCGGTGGGTTACGCAGACGGCATCCCGCGCGCAGCCTCGAACACAGCACAGGTTCTCATCAACGGTCGGCGGTGCCCAGTGCTCGGGGTTATCGCGATGGACCAGTTCGTAGTGGACCTCGGACCGGATGCCGGCGACCACCCGGGCGATGAGGTCCTCGTGTTTGGCTCGGGGGATCACGGTGAACCCACAGCTGAGGATTGGGCGCAGTGGGCCGGGACTATCGGCTACGAAATCGTGACGCGAATCGGCCCCCGGGTTCCCCGGCGATACGTTTAGCAGGTAGTCGGAGCACCACATCGAGTGGTCGATCGGCCACAATGGCTCCGATGGATCTGACTTCTGCCATGCGCGTTGCCGGCCGTGGGGTGGCCGCTGCTGGCGTGATCGCTGCCGGTGCTGCCGTAGGTGTGCTCGCCGAGCGGGCACTCATTCGACGCTCTGCGCGGGTCGATGACGATCAAGAAGCCCTAGGTTCCTTGCGGGGCGAAGTGAGAGAACTGATCACCGCTGATGGCACCCGTTTGCATGTGGAAGTCGACGAGCCCGACGATCCCGCGGCGGCCGATCTCACGATGGTGTTCTGTCACGGCTATGCGCTCACACAGGATTCGTGGCACTACCAGCGCAAAGATCTACGCGGAAGTGCGCGTTTGGTGTTCTATGACCAGCGCAGCCATGGCCGCTCGACCAAGGCAGAGTTCGACACCCACCATGTCGATCAGCTCGGTAACGATCTCGCGGCGGTCATCGAAGCGGTGGTGCCCGAAGGCCCGATCGTGCTCGTCGGCCATTCCATGGGTGGCATGTCCGTCATGGCGTACGCCGAACAGCATCCGAATGAGATCGGGTCACGGGTGCGCGGTGTTGCCCTGGTTGCGACAACGGCTGGCGGCGTCCGCGCCAACACTCTCGGTATGCCCGGGCCCCTGGGGCGTCTCGTGCAATCGTGGGCGCCACCGATCGCGGAGTTCCTCGCCGAACGGGAGCATCTGGTGGAAGGTTGGTCGGATAGCGATCTGGGTCTGCTCCTCACTCGCGTTTATTCCTTCGGTTCCCCAGCATCGGATCAGGCTGGTCGTTTCGTGGCACACATGCTCGCCGGAACGTCGTTGGAAGTAGTTGCCGATTTCCTGCCAGCCCTGCATGAACATGACAAACATGCGATGCTGCCGATTTTCCAAAATGCCGAATTGCTCGTCATCGTCGGTGCGTCGGATCGACTCACGCCACCGGAACTGAGTGAGGAGATCGTCGCGGCTGTTCCGGGCGCTGAATTCGCTGTGCTCGGTGATAGCGGACACATGGTGATGCTCGAGCGACCCACCGAGGTGAGCGAGTTGCTGGCTGGGCTTATCGCTCGAGTGCGACGCGATCTGGTCGCGACCCGTGGTGCGGCGTGAGCAACGTCCTCGAGATCCATTCCAATTCCCCCGAAGACACGCAGCGCATCGGCGAGGTGCTGGGTCGGGCGTTCGCCCCGGGTGATGTGGTGGTGCTCGACGGTGACCTCGGCGCAGGGAAGACCACCTTCACTCAAGGCGTCGCGCGAGGAATGGGTATCGATGATCTGGTCACGAGTCCTACGTTCGTGGTCGCACGAGAGATGCCTGTTGGAACTTCAGGTATCCGGCTCACGCACGTTGACGCGTATCGGATCTCTTCGCTGCATGAATGGGACGACCTCGATTTGGATGTGGAAACCGGCGCGATGGTGATTGAGTGGGGGGAGCGAGTGGTTCCTGCACTTCCTGAGGACCAACTCGAGATCCGTATCGTGGGCGATGATCACGCACGCACCTTGACAATTGCAGCGCACGGTCCCCGCTCGGCGCGACTGCTCGCTGCACTTGAGGGATATCGGTGAACATGAACCCGGCCCGAGTGCTGGCCGTAGATACGTCGGGCCCGGTGACGAGTATCGGCCTCGGGCGCGCGGGTGAACCGGGGTTTGCGGTGGCAGAAGAAGGCGGTCGTAAGCACGCGGAGGTCATTGATGAGTTGATGCAGCAGGTTCTGGAGCACCTTGCGGGTCAACGTCCCGAGGTGATCGCCGTGGGGGTTGGCCCGGGTCCATACTCCGGCCTCCGGGTGGGGATTGCGTTCGCGATCGGACTGGGCAGGGCGTGGCAGTGTCCGGTAGTGGGCGTGTGCTCCCTCGACGCGATCGCGTGGGCCAATGTCGCTCGACGGGCAGTTCCCTCGGAGTTCGTGGTGACCACCGACGCACGTAGAAGCGAGATCTACTGGGCGCGTTACGACACATCGGCCATGCGCATCGCCGGACCGCAAGTGATGTCACGAGACCTGATCGACTTCGACGCTCCCGTCATCAGCGAGCAGCGGGTCGACCCTGGGATTACGGCCGCTCAAGTCTCACGTTTCATCGGTGAAGGGTTCACACCGATGCTGACCACGGACACCTGGGCCCCGCACGGTGCGGATGGCTCCGATGTTGTGGTGCCGCGTGGTCCGCTGCTTGCACCCCATCCTCTGTACCTTCGGGCCCCGGACATCACCATCTCCGCCAAGACCCCTGCGAGTGGTGCGTCGTGATCGACACTCGCCCGATGAGGTGGTGGGACATTGCGCACGTGCACCGCATAGAGACTGCGTGTTTCCCTGAGGACTGCTGGAGCCTCGATCAATTTTGGCGCGAGTTGGCTGGTCAGACGCGCGATTACGTGGTGGCGGACCGCGCCGGCACTGTGGTCGGTTACGCGGGAATCTCAACGATCCCTCCGGATAGCGATCTGCAGACCCTCGCGGTTGATCCCGAGCATCGAGGGTCTGGCGTGGGGCGGGAATTGTTGGCCGCAATGCTGAAATGCGCACACGAACGTGGGGCCACCTCCATGATCTTGGAAGTTCGGGCGGACAACGCTGCGGCTCAGAAGTTGTACACAGATGTTGGCTTCGAGACGATAGCGGCGCGGAGCCGCTACTACCCCGACGGCAGTGATGCCCTGATCATGCGTTGCCGGCCACTCTCCGCTGCCACTGATGGAGTATCCGGATGATGAGTTCACCGGTGGTGCTGGGCATCGAGACATCGTGTGACGAAACAGGTGTAGGCATCGTCATCGATGGTGAACTGCGCGCCAACGTGATCGCATCCAGCATCGATGAACAGGCGCGCTTCGGTGGCGTCGTGCCGGAAGTGGCGAGCAGGGCGCACGTCGATGCGATCGGTCCTACGATCGATGCTGCATGCGAACGTTCCGGGATTGCGCTCACCGACGTGGATGCGATTGCTGTCACCGCGGGGCCTGGGCTCGTAGGTTCACTCCTTGTTGGAGTTGCTGCTGCAAAAGGTCTGGCAAGCGGCCTAGGCGTGGACCTGTACGGGATCAACCACCTCGCTGCTCATGTTGCAGTAGATGAGATGGAGCACGGCGAACTTCCCGATCCAGTGATCGCGCTACTGGTTTCCGGTGGTCACTCGTCCTTGGTTCTTCTTGAAGGTGATCGAATCGAGCGGCTCGGACAGACACTTGACGACGCTGCAGGTGAGGCCTTCGACAAAGTGGCTCGGGTGCTGGGATTACCGTTCCCGGGCGGTCCGCACATCGATCGTGCGGCTCATGAGGGCGATCCGTCGGCCTTCGAGCTGCCACGCGGGCTAGCCCATGACCCCGATCACCGGTTCGATTTCTCGTTCTCCGGACTCAAGACTGCAGTCGCCCGGCTCATCACCTCGCTCGGTGAGCCGGTGAGTGACCGCCAGGTAGCTGACGTGGCAGCGAGTTTCCAAGAAGCAGTGGCCGATGTGCTTTCGCGCAAGGCTGTAGATGCCTGCAGGGCACGCGGCGTCGACCACCTGGTGTTGGGCGGAGGCGTGGCGGCCAATTCACGACTGCGTGCGCTGTCCGGCGAACGCGCGGATTCCGCTGGCCTGATCTTGCGCGTCCCGCGTCCGGATCTGTGTACCGACAATGGCGCGATGGTTGCCGCACTGGGCGCCCGATTGATTCGCCACGGCGTTGCACCCACAAGCCCAGGGTTCCCGGCGACATCGAGTATGCCCGTTACCTCTGTCGCATTCTCCTGACCAGAATGTGATCGATGAATCCGTCAATAGCGACGATTGCGAATTCATCGCCATCAGGAAGTCCGATGCGTGCCCGCATCTCACGTTGCGAACGCTTGGATTCGAGAGTCTTGAGGGCAACGCGATCGATGCCTTGGTCGCGACACATCGCCGTGAGTTGATCGAGTGAACCTGAACCAAGAACTTCGAACCAACGCAGTGCTGGGCTTGTGGGTGCAGGGGAGTCCGCCGTGAGCCACATTGACGATTCGGTCACGGGAGCCAGGTCCGGTGCATTGAGGCAGATTTCGGCAATCGCTCCAGTCCTTCGTGCTACAGGGTGTACTTCGGCGAGGAAATCGCGCAAGCCCGAAGGCACGGGCCGCTGAGCATCGATATCGAAGTTCAAGTGCCACTCGACATCGTCACCAAGGATTATTGCTCCGCGTGCCTCACGCCTTGATGCATGCGGTGAGTACAGCGCGCACTCCACAACCGAGTTACCCACCGCAACCCACTCGGCCTTCCATGGAGCATCGGGGGCAAAGCCTGGGGGCGCCTTGACCGCTACCCACTCGAATTGCCTACGCAATTCATCCACGAACGACCACGGCGGTGACCACAACTGCCTGTCTCTTTCGCTTCGCGAGCGGCTGCCGTCGACGGGTCGATGAGTACCGCGGCGAGCCGGATCGATGAACACGGCCACTGGCGAAGGGAGTGAATCGACGGCGGCGGTGATCACGCCAACCTGCGTTGAATCTGCGTTCTCGACGCGCGCCTCAGTCCCGAACAACTCCACCGCATGCCCCAGGTTCGCCCGGCACACCTCGAAGGTGACCGGGTCACGTTCGATCGCCACTACGGCAAGTCCGGCCTCAAGGAAGCCTCGGGCATCGATCCCGATCCCAGCGCTGGCGTCCACCACCGATCGCACCCCGGCTGCAGCCAGGGTTGCGGCTCGGTGCGCGGCCACCTCCGGACGGCTGGCCTGCTCGAGCCCCACCTCCGTGGTCAGCCACGGCCCACCTTCGGGCAGTGCGCCTGTGGCGCGCGCCTTGGCCTGGTATCCGCGCTGGGCGACCACCGCGGAGGCAAGCTCGGGGGAGAGGTCAGGGCGTTCGCGGCGCAACGTGGTCACCGCCAGGAGCGGATCGACGTCCGGTGAACCGGCCAGGAGGTCCGCTCGAGCGGAATTGGGCAGCCGGGTGAGTTGAACCAAGCCCGGAATCTCGTCCACCGGGCGATCCTGGCAGGGCGACGCGTTTGGCACTCGAATTGACAGAGTGCTAACGCCGGCGTACTGTTTGCGTTGGCACTCTCCCCGTGAGACTGCCAACAGTCCTAGCCGAATCCCGCCCGCAAGGGCGGCCGCCACCTCATCCGGAGGATGCAACCGTGTCGGTTTCCATCAAGCCACTCGAGGACCGGATTTTGGTCCAAACACTCGAAGCCGAGCAGACCACTGCTTCAGGTCTCGTCATTCCCGACACGGCCAAGGAGAAGCCCCAAGAGGGCAAGGTCCTAGCAGTGGGC
>JAQCBM010000049.1 GCA_027729865.1 Actinomycetota bacterium | reverse complement strand
CAGGAGGTTCGCCCGCGGAGAGCCCCACTTCCCGCTGAGCCGTCATTGTGCGCGTGATGCTGTCCACGAACAACAGTACGTCCGATCCTTGATCCCGAAAATGCTCAGCAATCCGAGTAGCTGTGAAAGTGGCTTGTAGCCGCACCATGGGTGGCATGTCCGAAGTCGCAACAACGACAACCGATTTGGCTAGACCTTCCTTGCCCAGATCGTTTTCGATGAACTCCCGTACCTCCCGACCGCGCTCTCCAACCAAGCCGACAACCACGACGTCTGCGGACGTGTTTCGCGCCATCATGGACATCAGAGTTGACTTGCCAACACCCGATCCTGCAAAAATTCCAACGCGCTGACCCTTCCCGATCGGGACAAGCGTGTCGAGGGCCCGAATTCCCAGGTGCAACTGTTCATCGATGCGCTTCCGCGTTAACGGATCTGGTGCTGTGTTATCCGTTGACCTCTTGGGCATTACCGGCAATGGACCTAATCCATCAATCGGATTGCCAAGAGCATCGACAACTCGACCAAGAAGTCCATGCCCGACCGGTACCCGAAGTGGAGAGTTCGTGGCAAGGGCAGAAACACCGGGAGCAATGCCCGTGGTGTCACCCAACGGCATGCACGCCAGCCGATCGCCGGATACTCCCACAACCTGCGCGGGCAAACGCTGACCCTTCGCGGCAATCTCCACGATGTCACCGATGGCCGCGCGTGCTCCCTCGACCCACACCGTCAGTCCATTCACGCCCACGACTTCACCGCAAATCGAGAGACGAATCGCCTCCTGGCCTTTTTCCAACACCTCAGCGAGCCTCATTCGCCCAACACCTCACGGAGCCGATCGAGTCGGGTATTGATCTGGGCATCCACGCTGGTGCTTCCGCTGACCACGACGACACCGTGTCGCTCAATCGACGCATCTAACTCCGTATGCACAATCCGCCCTACGGCAGCCTCGAGGTCCACGTCAAAGCGATTCAACAAAGCGGCATCATCCGGATGCAGTCGCACCGTTATCTCTGCGCCTTTGGGTATCTCGGCAACGGCCCGGGTAATGGCCCCCACAACATGGGCGCCATCGGCTTCCAGACTCCGACCCAGCAGATCCTCCACAAGAGCAACCACAACGCTCGCGAGGTCATGACCCACGGCCTCGTAGACGGGAGCCGCCGCGTCATCCATCGCAACAGCGAGGCCACGAACAATTCGCAATGCATCGTCAAGTTGGTTTTGAAGTTCAGTCTGGTTTGCGATGAGTGCCTCGTGCTCGGCCCTTAGGACATCGTTCTCTCGACCCAGTTCCTCGCGGATGGTCTCAGCGATTTCGTGTCTCGCCTCGCGGTATCCGGCCGCGTACCCGAGCTCGCGGGCTTCACTCTCCGCCCGCTCCGCGCGTTCACGGACAAGTTCGTCCAAGTGTGGGTCCACGATTCGAGGGTCCATCCGCGTTCCCTGCGCGAGTGGACCTTCCGACAGGGAGTAGTCCAGACGGGCGAGCGTGAGCGCATGGGTTTGGTCAGGACTCAACCGGGTTGCCCTAGGCGACGAAGTCATCTGCACCACCCACACTGAGCTCGATGTCGCCCCGATCCTCTAGCCGTCGAATAATGGCCACAACCTTGCCCTGGGCTTCATCAACGGAGCTCCGACGTACTCGTCCCATCAACTCGAGTTCCTCCTGCAACATGTCCGCTGCTCGGCGAGACAGATTGCGAAGCACCTTTTCGTGGACGTCCTCGCTGACACCCTTCAGCGACATCGCCAGATCCATGGGGCTTATCTCTCGAAGGATCACTTGCACAGATCGATCATCGATTTTCGCAATATCTTCGAAGAGGAAGAGGTTGGCCCTGATCGTTTCGGCAAGTTTCGGATCGCGTTCCTCAATCGCTTCCAGCAAAACCTTTTCCGTCTGGCGATCCGTTCGCTGAATGATGCCGATCAACGGCTCAATGCCGCCGATATAGGAACTCTCCGTCGCAACGAGGACATTCGACATTTTTCGCTGCAAGATATTTTCCACCAGGCGCACAGCATCGGGGTTAACCCGGCCCATCAGGCCGATGCGCTCGGCTACTATGCCCTGAACTTCGTCCTGCAACGACGCGAGAACGCTGGAAGAAAGATCAGGTGGCAGATACGCCAAGACCACCGCGATGATCTGAGGGTGTTCATCTTTGATGAAAGAAATAATCTGCGAAGGGTCCATCTTTCGCATGAAGTGAAATGGCGCCTCGGCAATCGAGCTCTCCAGCTGCTCGAACATGTCAGCGGCTTCTGCCTCATCAAATACTTGTTCAAGGAGTTCTCGCGCGACGTCAAGGCCACCGGTTCCTGCGAGCCTCGTGCTGGCAGCAAAGGTCACGAACTCCCTGATGATCTCCAGGGCGAGAGCCGGATCGACCTCCCTCAGGCGGGCCACTTCACTGGCCAATTCCTGAATTTCCTCAGATTGCATTTGGGCAAAAACCGGTTTTGCAACGTCAGGACCGAGCTGCGCGACGATCACCGCGGCCTTGTAGCGCGCGGTGATTTCCTCCGGCCGGATGGGTGCCATGTGCTATGTACCTAGCTCGACATCCAGGTCTTGAGCACGCGAGCAACCTGCTCAGGCTCCTTAGTCGCAAAGTCTCTCAACGAATCGTAGGTAGCAGACCCTGGACTCGAGATGTAAGTAGGCAGCTCTTCCTCTTCATCTCGCTGCGCTTGCTGTGAGCCGGCTTCCACCGACGCGTACATCGGCTGCCCGTTCTCATCTAGACGCTCGAGCAAGATCGTTTCGCCCTGTGCTCGCGCCTCCAGCGCCTCCATGTCCAGCAGAGTGCGGCGCTGACGGCGTAGCGACAATGCGCCAAGGACCATGATGCCGATGACGAGGAGAGCGATTCCAGCCTGTCGCCCGATGTTCCAAAGCATCGCGCTCTGCTGAGCAGCTTCTGCGGCCGCCGCGGCTTCCGCGGCAGCATCAGCAGCCGTCGTGTCGAAGGCAACTTGAGCTACTTGAATGGCATCCCCACGGCCAACATCGAGTCCCACAGCGTTCGAGACGAGCGCCTCAACTTCAGCGTAGGTCTCAGCGGGGACTGCAGTGTCAACGAGCACAGCGACAGTCAGTCGGCGCACAGCCCCTGGTGCTCCAACCCGTTCGGTAACCGTGCTATCGATCGGATTGGTTTGTGTCGCCGTCGTCTTTTCGTAGTCGGACTGAGCATCCGAGGTGGTGCCTTCCCCAATGACTACCGGGGGATCACCCACAACTGGGCCATCGGCCGCACTGTTGTCTGTCGACGTGTAAGTCTCCGTGGTCGTTTGACCCGTAAGCGCCGGTATGTCTTCGGGGTACTCGTATTGCTGCGTCTTCGTCGACCGTTGATCGAAGTCGAGATCGGCGTTGACACTTACCGTAGACAGACCTGGGCCCAGAACCCTGTCGAGCATCGATTGCGCAGACTCGATCAAACCCGCCTCAAGGCGTCGTCCCTGCTCGACCGATGCCGCCCCCGTGGCTCCACCCCCGGAAAGCAGCACGCCGCTTGAGTCAGTGACTGTTACCGCGTCGGCCATCAAACCTGGCACTGAAGATGCCACCAAATTGGCGACCGCCTGCACCTGCTCACCATCAAGCATTTGGCCGCCGCCCATGACGACCATGACCGCTGCGGACGGCTTGTCCGAGGATCGGGTGAACACCGAGTCGGCCGGAATCGCGAGTAGCACGGTAGCTGAACGAACACCCTCAATACCCTCGATCGTTGAGGCGAGTTCTCCCTCCAAGGCCCTTTGGTAGGTGACGTTTTGCATGAACTCCGAGGTGGTCATACCTTGCTCGTCTAGGAGCGAGTACCCACTATTTGCATCAGCTGGCAGACCAGCCGCGCTGACCGCAAGGCGTGCTTGAGACACGTCGTCCGGCGCCACTAGAATTTGAGTTCCCCCAGCACTCAACTCATACGGTGTACCCAGCACCTCGAGTTCCTGGGAAATCGCGACGGCGTCTTCACTCGTGAGATTCGAATACAGCGGCGTCATCGGTGCAGCCGAAAGTCGGAACAACAGGACAACGGCAGCGATCAGGGCGAGAAAGCCAATAACTATCGCTGAAATCTGACCGGGCGTGAAACCACGAAGAGCGGCAAGGGATCGTCGCCCGAAGATTGTGAGAGTCTCAATCACAGGGGCATCCTCATAATTTCATTGAAGGCTTCCAACGCTTTGTTTCGAACAGCAACCGCCGTCTGAGTGGTGATTGATGCTTCCTGGGCAGCCATCAGATACTCGTGGGGGTTCTTCAGCTCTCCCGTGGCAACTTTGGTCGCCAGTGCGTCGGCGTTCTTGTGCAACGCTCCTAGTTGTTCCATGGCACTGGTCAGGCTGTCCCCAAAATTCAGGCCGGTATCGGGAGCGGCGACGCCACCGGCAACACCGGGCGCGCCGACTGGGTCAACCGTGGGCGACGGTGGAGCAGGAGGTAGCGGAGGCAGTGGAGCAGAAACCGAGACTCCGGGGATGCTAAAGGACACGACCCACTACCTACCCAACTGGAGAGCGGCCTGGTAGGCCTCGGTTGCCCGTTGAACGACGGCGAGATTGGCTTGATACCCACGCTGCGCGATAACCATGTCGGTCATTTCCTGCGACAAATCAATGCCTGGGTAGCGCACATAGCCGGACTCGTCCGCCAGGGGGTGATCCGGCTCGAAAACGAGGCGACCCTCGGGGCTGGATCCATACTCCACTCGGAAGGAAACTCCCGCGCCAACAACGCCTCCCGTTCCCACGAATGCCGGGGCAGGGGAAGGGTTAGCCGACCCGACAACGACCTGACGCTGCACCGCGACCTCATTCGGTGGTCGGACCGTGTTCAGGTTCGCAACGTTGTTGGCGATTGCATCCAGGGAGGTGCGATAGAAGTTCACACCGGTGCTAGCGACTCCAAAAATTGAGAGCATTTTCACTGACCTCCCAGAACGTTCTTGATTGCATTGAAGCGTCCTTCAGCTGCCCGCAGGGCCAATTCCAACCTCAAGTTGGTCTCCGTGCCCAGCAAAGTCTGCTCCTCGAGGCTGACGTTATTGCCAATTTGGTCCCGGGGCGCGCTCGAGGCTTCTGTGGTCATGAAATCGGTGGTGCTCATCACGCCAGTGGCATGGGGTGTCTCGAGCGCTGACTTCAGCTCGCTCTCAAACTCGATATTCGTCGCCGTATAGTTCGGCGTCGTTAAATTCGCCACATTGTTCGCAATTGCCTGCTGGCGAGCCATCAACCCATCGAGGGCGATGCGGACTGCTGGATTGACAAGACCCAGGTCCATGGGAACCCCACCTACCGTCTAGGTATCCGGGCCAAATCCATGGCAACTCTGGCGAGCCTCCTGCTCAAAGGCTAGATCGGCAACCCGATCGCCGGGTTAAGGGAAAACATTCCAACTTTTGCGGAGGGAGTTCTCGGCACCTACTGAGTTGGTGCGGCCGTTACGCCACTGACGGGCCGGCCAGGCGCCGAATACCCACCAATTTGTTCACGTCTACGTCGCTGATACGGGTTCCGGCACTCGGATTAGCGGCTTCGACCATCTTTCCGTCTCCCAGGTACATGCCCACATGGTTCACCTTCAGTGGCGACGGGTCACGCCGGTGCCCGGAAGGCTCATGGAAGAACACCAAATCTCCTACCCGCGCCTCACTCAGCGTGCCAACCGGCTCCCCCACCTTGATCTGTTCCCAGGAAACCGGGGGAATGTCTAATCCCTGCTGCTTAGCGACCCACTCTGTGAAGGCCGCGCAGTCCCATCCAGTATCGGGTGAGTTCCCCCCGGCCACATACGGCGTGCCGACGTACTGAACGGCCTGGGCGGCCATTCGTGACCCCAGGTCGGCATCCTGCGCTAGGAACCCGGCGCCGGGAAAGAATCCCAAAGATTGTGCCTGTCCGGATTTGTTGACGTTGGCGAGAGCCTGGGACTGCACGCTCTCCAGCGTGGTAGCAAAGTCGGTACCGGGCACCTGCCCAGTCCTGGCCATCGGAACCGCCGAGGGAATTGGAGCAGTCGCGCGCATCGGCGCGAGTTCCATGCGGGCCCTGATCTCCCCAACACGCGCGAGAACCTCGTTGATGCTCACGTACGCTCCCAATCCTTCGCCGACAACGTGCCTTTCGGCTGTCCCGGCGCGGACCTGAGAACAAAGGGGGCGGAAATCAGCGCTGGTGAGCCATCGCCTCCACACCCTCCACCTTCGAAAAGTGCGCAGCATTGGCCAGAATTTGAGGAACACCGTCTCGAAGGGAAAGCGCGAAGGCTTTGTTTGGTACCGACTCCTTGTTCATCAGACGTTCGTACATCTCTTCAAGACGAACTGATTCCTTCCACAGAGTCAAGGTCTGGAACCACGGCAGATCATTGGTGTCTAAGTGGGTGGCGATGCGAAAGACATTGCTTAACTCGTTCCTTGACAAGAAGCCGTCCTCTTCTCTGGTAACGACCGCTGTGTCCAAGGGTGTCTCGGGGAGGTCGTTGGCAGCGTACGTAGCTGTGAAGTACCCGAGATCCATGAGTGGGTCACCAGCGGTTGCACGTTCCCACCCAAAAATTCCGGTAATCGTGGCGGGGGCATGTGGCGCGAACAGCAGGTTTTGCATCGCATAACGACCGTGGCAGATTACTGGCGGTCGAGGCTGAGGAGAATTCTCGAGCAAGTAGTCACCGAGAATCTCGAAACCGGGGATCCGGCGCATCTTGAGTTGCCGCGCCATCCGCTTGGTCTCCAACACGATCTTGCGCAAATCGCCAGAACCCTGGTCGAAACGGGCAACCTCATCGGCGGTGACTTCGACCTGAATACGTGCCAGGTCGTCAATGGCTCGCCGGGACATTCCGACCTTCTCCTCAATCGAGTCCAAGCCCTTAGGAACGGTCTTCACAGCCGCCTCGCCGGGTAGCACAGCGCTGAGGTAGAACGGGGCGCCGATGATCGACGGGTCGACGCACTGGTGGAGTATCTCCGGAGAGTGCAGTCCGTGGCCGCGCAAGACCTGGAGCAACTCAACCTCACTCGTCAGATCCATCACATCAGCGGGCTGCGGTCCCGCGAGGCGGCGCTTGAGTACTACCTCAAATCCCTCATCCCGCTGAAGCAGGAAGGTCCCAGAAGTCGACTGCAGTCCCAGCCGTCCCCACAAAAGTTGCCCCTCGCCGAAGCCATGTTCATCGAGGTACTCCTGCAAGGGTTCGAGTATCAGGAGGGGTTCAGGCTTCTTGCGTTCCTTGAGCCGCTCGGCCTTTTCGTGCGAGGCCACAACGGTTACGCCATCGGGAACCGGGCTCAACACGGGCTCTGCCTCCTGCTCTCTTGGTGCCAGACTACTCGTCGGGTGCATTACTCCGCACTCGATGTATCGACTGATGTGCGACCATCGTGAGCGTTTTCGCTCATTCGAGCGTGCGGCCAAGTCACCCGGGCGAAGCCAGCTCCTTGCGGCAGTTGCACAATCACCGAGTGTCCGTCCAGATTGTCGTGAGCCTCGTCGCGATCGGAGCAGGCATTGTTGTTCTCGCCATTCCCGCTGACCAGCTTTTGCACGTAACACGCACCCGACCGGTCGATCGCAGGAGATCGGGCCGTCAGAACCGCGCCAACTCCGCCGACCGAGAACGGTGGCCCCGTACTGCCGCTGGCCGCAGACTTCTGATCGCTCGCCTAGCGATCATTGTGGCCAAAGGGCTGCTACTCGCCTTTTTGGCTTGGTGGATCGTCGAACTGGTGCGATCGTTCATGGTGGTGCCATGAGCGCACAAAACTCACAAACTACTCTCGGGCTAGACACTCCCAAACGAACTCCACGATGTATTCGACGATTTCACGAGACTGCGCTCGAATATCGTCCACATTCACGATGTAGGTCTGGCGGGCGCGAAGGTCAAGCACTGTGTGCTGGCCCACGACCGTGACTGCGCCATCCGCACGAACAGTGACTTGGCACAGAATGCGTCCCCTGCGTCGCGGACGCATTCTGTGCATCCGGTAACTCTTCTCGACGCCTTGAACCTCGATAGCAAGTTGATCAGCAGAGTCCGGAGAATCGTGCGCGAGTGAGATCCGATCGATCGCAAGCGTGCCCCGCGGGTACTCCAAGAGAAGGCTGTGCGTCGCCAGCACCAGCCAATTGGCATAGACCAAGGCGTCGTAGGGAAAATCCTGGCGAATTATGGGTTCAACGGTTGAGAGGAGTTCTCGCGCTCGATCCACTGAGTAGTCGTATACGAAGTTCTCGGGGCCGAACTCCGCGGCATTCCGCTCCGAAGGGAAAATAACGGCCGAACGGGTCCCGTCGGTCACCCAATGTCGGCCTCCCCTGTCCCTGCACACCATCAGGGGGAGGCCCATGGACGGATCGAGTCCAATGTACCTCTCCACGGGCAACCCGCTGACCCGACCGCGCATGAGACCGACCCTCCCAGGAAATCAGGGCCTCCTCGCCCGGTCATCGGCAGCAGGCCAGGAAACCAGAGCCACAAGGCCGAGTGCAGGTCATCGTAATCTGCCGGCACGATCAAACGACTAGGTCAATGACAACTTCTGAGGTAGTATTTTCCCATGGAGATGTGGGCATTGCTAATCGTTTTCCTTATCTCGTTCCTCGGCGTCCTCGGCATGCTCGGCTACACCAAGAATGAGACGGAGAAGCTCGAGCTCAAGCACCTGTTGGCCTCCGAACAGTTACGGCGCGAAATGAGCGAGAAAGAGGAAAGCTTCATCAGTGAAGACGCAAAGAAGCGAGAAACTATCCAAGAGTTGACAGCCAAGATCGATGAACTCGAAGAGGAAAACGCGAAGTTGCAAACCACCTTGGACAAGCTTCGAAAGCAACAGGCCGCACAAGCGAGCCGCGAGGCTTTGTCGGCGGTGCCAGAGGCCACGGCGGTCTAGGTCCCCCAAGACCAGCAGCGGGTCAACGCTTCACGAAATATGTGGTTTTCACCCACCCTGAGCGGTGGCAATCTCTTCGAGATCGCCTAAACTCTGAGCATGGCAACGTGGACCTGCATCTACTGCGGGATCGATCTCCAAAGTGATTCGGATCTTCGAACCCACTACTGCAACGAGAAGATGGAATCCGAGCGCGAGTCCGACTGAAACGCTCCGTTAGTACCAACGTCGCCGGCAGCCCAACAACCGGCGTAACCACAGGTCTATTCGAGCGTCAGACCCGGGATTGCAGGTGTTTTGACACTAGCCGTCTCATTGTTCTTCGGCTCCCCCTGCGACTCACCGGCATGGTCCGCATGTCGAGATCTCAGCCAAGAAACCGCCAAGGCGTCCATCAGGCGAACGCGCGGCACTCGCGATTCCCACATGAGCGACATAGACGCATTGCAGCAAATGTAGGAGGCTCAAGGCAAGTCGCGGCCGTCCGTGGTTGTGCTCTGACGCAGTCCGTACGCCACGTCGCTGCTAACAACCCAACAGGGCATACTGAAGACGCCATGATTTGTAGCGAGTGCGGCTCTGAGACGATCGGGTCGAGCATCTGTTTCGCTTGTGGATCGCTTTTCTCCGATTCACAGCCTTCCGCGACCACACAACCGGCGCCCCGCAACCAAGGGCTCCATCAAGTGTCCTCGTGGGTCGTGGCTGGACTGAGCCTCCTTGCGCTATTTGCTCTCACCGTATGGCTGCTTGGCGTCACCTAGCCCCACGACAGGCCCACATCGCAGGCGCCCAGCCAGTAGTAGACACCAACGACCACCACGGCCCACAGGGCGAGGTTTCTCAGCCCCTTCGGTGTGAACACACGTGATCTAAACACACATCGACACCCCGAATCTTCGTGTCGCCCTCACGTTTTCCCGGCGCCCTGGACCAAGCACCCAGAATCATGCCTCCATCGCGGTGTTGCTACATTCGCATGGTGAGTCAGCCATGGCGACGGAACATGTGGCTCGCCGCGGCTTTCTTGTGGCTCGCGTTTCTCGGCCGTGGGTTCATCGAGAACCCCGTTTACAGCACGCTGGTCCTGTATGCATTCCTGGGATTCGGCATTCCGATAACAATCGCGGTCGTGGCTGCCCAAGCCACCGATGCTGTTCGTAAGCACCGAGAAGACCAGTAAGAACCTCGGTAAGGCAGACGGCCGCACTTCACCGCCGAGTCCGGTCGAGCACGTTCATGCCCTGAGCCATTCCTCGTAACAGCGGACGGCACGGGCTCCCGCCCGAGC
>JAQCBM010000048.1 GCA_027729865.1 Actinomycetota bacterium | reverse complement strand
CCATTACTGGTGGAGCCATCTTCCCCGACTAGGAACGGACTGCCGGGTGCAACCCGGATCCCTGAGGCCGCCAGCGTGATGAGTGCGCTGCGTTCGTCGTCCACCGGCACCCACACGTTGATGCCATCTCCCGGGCTGGTGTCGACGCCGCGATCCTTGAGTTTCTCCCGCAGCCAGGTGCCGCGGCGCGCGTACGCCACCCGCGCATTGCTGACGCTTTGCTGCGGATCGGCGTGCGTCAGCAGGTCCAGCAACACAGCCTGCAATAACCGACTCGTCCATCCCGGGCCGAGCATCCGGCGCGCAATCAGTGGATCGATCACCTCGGCTGCTCCGCCGATCGCTGCGATGCGCAAGTCAGGTCCGTGCGACTTGGAATAACTTCGAATATGGACACAGCGTTCGGGCAGGAATTGCCCGATGCTGACGTCATCGGCAATGGAGATATCGCCGCAGTGATCGTCTTCGATCACCCACGCGCGACTGCCGGCAAGCAACTCTGCGAGTTGACTCGAACGAAGACGTGTCATGGACGTGCCCGTGGGATTTTGAGCGCGCGGCTGAATGAAGACGGCCAATGGTGCGGCCTGCAATGCGCGAGTGAGGTCTTCAGGAACGATGCCCTGCTCATCCATCGACACCGCGATGATCTCCGCCCCGGCCCGCTCGAGCATGTCGATCAGCGGCGGAAATCCTGGGGATTCCATGACGACACGATCACCGAGTCCCACAACTTGATCGACTACCCGGGACAGTGCATCGAGCGCGCCGTCGAGCACGGTCAGCCGCTGGGGGCGAAAGGGCCAGGAGTCTTCGAGGTGCTCGCGCAATGCGGGCAGCACAGGTTCATCGAGATAACTCGATGTCCAGGCGGTTGCCCCCGAGGAGAACCGCTCGACAGCTTCGTGCAGCGCTGGCAGAAGGGCCGGATCGGGGGTGCCGGTCGATAGATCCACGGCCGCATCCCGAGCAGGAGCACCGCCTATCCCGAGGTACCGAGTGGGACGGGTGGGCTCGGCAACGTCTCGAACGAAAGTGCCAGCCCGCCCACGAGCCTGGATGGCTCCAACAGCCCCCAGGGCCTGCCACGCCTCGGAGACCGTGGCCGGACTGACGTTGATGGCGACAGCCAGCTCCCGGACAGTAGGAAGCCGATCCCCGGGCGCGAGGTTGCCCGAACGGATCATGCGGTGAACGGCGGCAGCAATCCCCCGAGGGGAACGGTCCTCGATGAAGGGCACCACATCGGCCGCAGGCACGAGAATGCCCGAGGCTGGGATGGAGACCGTCACGCGATTGCCTTCCGCTTGTAACAAGTTTGTCAAACAGGTGTTGTAACACAATGTCTTGCGTCTAGGGTGCAGAATCACAAAAGGAGACGGGGCCTGGAAACAGGCTCCTCACGTCAGGCAGGAGACCTCATGAGCGTTGTGCGCGCCGCGCTGGTGCAAACCGATTGGACCGGCGACAAGGAATCGATGATCGTCAAGCACGAGGAGTACGCCCGTGAGGCTGCTGCCCAGGGAACCCAGGTCATCTGCTTCCAGGAATTGTTCTACGGCCCGTACTTCTGCCAAGTTCAAGACACCAAGTTCTACGAGTACGCCGAGGCGGTACCCGGCCCGATCGTCGAGCGTTTCCAAGCCCTCGCCAAGGAATTGAACATGGTGATGGTCCTGCCGATGTACGAAGACGCAGGTCCGGGTTTCCTCTACAACACCGCAGCGGTACTCGACGCCGACGGCTCCTACCTCGGTAAGTACCGCAAGCAGCACATCCCCCATGTGAATGGCTTTTGGGAGAAGTTCTACTTCCGTCCTGGCAACGGCGGCTACCCCGTTTTCGACACCGCCGTGGGCAAGGTCGGCGTGTACATCTGTTACGACCGGCACTTCCCTGAGGGCTGGCGCGCACTCGGTCTGAACGGCGCTCAAATCGTGTTCAACCCCTCGGCAACCTCGCGCGGACTCTCCCAATACCTATGGAGCATCGAGCAGCCCGCAGCTGCCGTCGCCAATGAGTATTACGTCGGCGCGATCAACCGCGTGGGCATCGAGCCGCTGGGCGATGACGACTTCTACGGACAGTCCTACTTCGTCGATCCCGAGGGCAATTACGTCGGCGACAAGGGCGACGCCTACAAGTCCGAGTTGATCGTGCGCGATCTGGACCTTGAATTGATCACCACCGTGCGCAACCGCTGGGCCTTCTACCGAGATCGCCGCCCGGATGCGTACGAGGATCTCGTTCGGCCATAGTTGAGGAAGGCGTCCAGCGCGACTGGGCGCGATCGGCGAGCAGGAGGAGTAGCCATGACCATCTTCATCAAGAACGGAAGCGTCGTTTCGTCGACCGGCGTGATCCAGGCCGACGTGCTTATTGACGGTGAGACCATCGCCGCAGTTATCGCCCCCGGGGACACCTCCCTGGGTGCCAACCTCGAAGCCACGGCAGATCAGGTATTCGACGCCCAGGGCAAGTACGTCATTCCCGGTGGCGTAGACGTGCACACGCATATGGAGTTGCCCTTCGGTGGAACATTCGCCTCGGACACGTTCGAAACCGGTACGCGCGCTGCTGCATGGGGTGGCACCACCACCATCATCGACTTCGCTGTGCAAAAGCAGGGCGAGCGCGTGCAAGATTCCCTTGCTGCGTGGCACGCCAAGGCCGACGGTCAGTGCGCGATCGACTACGGCTTCCACCAAATCATCGGTGGAGTCGATGACGATTCCCTCAAGGCGATGGATGAACTCGTGAACGAAGGCATCACGAGCTTCAAACTCTTCATGGCCTACCCCGGCGTCTTCTACAGCGACGACGGTCAGATCCTGCGCGCGATGCAAACAGCCGCGAACAACGGCTCGACCATCATGATGCACGCCGAGAACGGCATTGCAATCGATGTACTCGTGCAGCAGGCCTTGGCAGAAGGCAAGACCGACCCGAGGTACCACAGCCTGACTCGCCCCTGGGAGACCGAGGCCGAGGCAACCAACCGCGCCATCATGCTGGCGAAGATGACCGGCACACCGCTGTACATCGTGCACATGTCAGCCAAGCAAGCGGTGCAGGTGGTCCAGCAGGCGCGTGACGAGGCGTGGAACGTCTTCGGTGAGACCTGCCCGCAGTACCTGTACCTATCCCTGGAAGACCACCTTTCCCAGCCGGGATTCGAAGGAGCTAAGTGGGTGTGCTCCACGCCGCTGCGTTCGAAGGCTGAGCATCACCAAGAGGAACTGTGGCGCTACCTGCGCACCAATGACCTGTCGATCGTGTCCACCGACCACTGCCCCTTCTGCATGAAGGAGCAAAAGGAGCTGGGCGTCGGCGACTTCTCCAAGATCCCTAACGGCATCGGCTCGGTCGAGCACCGGATGGACCTGATCTTCCAAGGTGTTGTGGATGGCCAAATCACCCTCGAGCGCTGGGTCGAGATCACCGCGACAACCCCGGCGCGGATGTTCGGCCTGTACCCACGTAAAGGCGTGATCGCTCCAGGATCCGATGCCGACGTCGTCATCTACGATCCAGCTGGCCGAACAGAGATCGGGTACGAGAAGACCCACCACATGAACATGGACCATTCCGCTTGGGAAGGTTTCAACATCAGCGGTCACGTCGATACCGTCATCTCGCGCGGAACCGTTGTGGTGGATAACAACCAGTACATCGGCACCAAAGGCCACGGCAAGTACCTCAAGCGGGGCATGAACCAGTACCTCGTCTGATCTGGGACACGACAAGCATCGGCAATACGAGATAAGGGAGAAAGACGTTGCGCACCATCAATCACTGGATCGACGGCAAGGAAGTTCCTGCATCCTCGGGAAACTTCGGCCCGGTGTTCAACCCCGCCACCGGCGAACAGCAGGCGCAGGTGGGATTCGCGACTGTCGCGGACGTCGATACCGCAGTCGCCACAGCTAAGGACGCGTTCGCGACCTGGCGGAAGGCCTCCTTGTCGCGTCGCGCCGAGGTGATGTTCCGCTTCCACGAGCTCGTGGTGCAAAACCGCGACACAATCGCCAACCTCGTCTCCTCCGAGCACGGCAAGGTGCCCTCGGATGCTGCAGGCGAGTTGGCCCGCGGTATCGAGAACATCGAGTTCGCGTGCGGCATCCCGCAGTTGATGAAGGGCGGCTTCTCAGAGCAGGCATCCACTGGAGTCGACGTCTACTCGATCCGCCAACCGCTCGGCGTGGTGGCCGGCATCACGCCGTTCAACTTCCCGGCCATGGTGCCAATGTGGATGTTCGCCAACGCGATCGCCACCGGCAACACGTTCATCCTCAAGCCCAGCGAGAAGGACCCGTCGGTTTCGCTGTTCATGGCTGAACTGCTGAAGCAGGCCGGCCTTCCCGATGGTGTGTTCAACGTGGTGCACGGCGACAAGGTGGCCGTGGATCGCATCCTCGAGCACCCGGATATCTCTGCAGTTTCCTTTGTGGGATCCACTCCGATCGCGAAGTACATCTACTCCACGGGTACGGCGAACGGCAAGCGCGTTCAGGCGCTCGGCGGCGCGAAGAACCACATGATCGTGCTCCCCGATGCCGATATCGACATGGCAGCCGACGCTGCGGTCAGCGCGGGCTATGGCTCAGCGGGTGAGCGCTGCATGGCCATCTCGGTCGTGGTGGCTGTGGGTGATGTGGGCGACAAGCTCGTCGATGCGATCGCCGCGCGGTTGCCCAAGTTGAAGGTAGGCCCTGGCACCGACCCCGACGCCGAGATGGGCCCGCTGATCACTCGCGAGCACCGCGACAAGGTCGCGTCCTACGTTGAAGGCGCGCCTGCCGAGGGGGCCAGTGTGGTGGTCGACGGCCGCGAAAACGACCTGCCCAAGGAAGGCTTCTTCCTGGCTCCGTCGTTGATCGACAACGTCAAGCCGGGAATGAAGGCCTACGACGACGAGATATTCGGGCCGGTGCTCTCCGTCACCCGCGTCGACACCTATGAGGAAGCCGTTACGTTGATCAACGATCACCAGTACGGCAACGGAACAGCGATCTTCACCCGTGATGGCGGTGCAGCACGTCAGTTCCAGTTCGATATCCAGGTCGGCATGGTGGGCATCAACGTTCCGATTCCAGTACCTGTCGCCTACTACAGCTTCGGCGGGTGGAAGGCCTCCTTGTTCGGTGACTCGAACATGTACGGCCCTGCGGGTATCGACTTCTACACCCGGACCAAGACCGTTACGTCCCGCTGGCCCGATCCGGCAACGTCGTCGGTGGATCTCGGCTTCCCGCAAACTCGCTAACCCGCTAACCCGCTAACTCGCGAAGCAATCGGCTCAATCTCAAGAAAGAGGAGTTCTCCATGGATGTAGGTGTCGTACTTCAGTGCACTCCCCCGGCTTCACGCGTAGTGGACCTGGCGCGCCGCGCTGAGACCTATGGTTTCACCTACGTGTGGACCTTCGACTCACACATCCTGTGGGAGGAGCCGTACGTCATCTACAGCAAGATCCTGGACGAGACCCGCAAGGTGATCGTCGGCCCGATGGTTACGAACCCGGCTACCCGTGACATCACCGTTACGGCGTCGGTGTTCGCCACGCTCAACGAGATGTACGGCAACCGGACGGTGATCGGTATCGGCCGAGGTGACTCCGCAGTACGCGTCACCAACGGCAAGCCGGTCACCGTCGCAGAGCTTCGCCAGGCTGTCGTGGATGTCAAGGGTCTGGTCAACGGTGAGGCGGTCGAGTACAAGGGCAACGACATCCGTCTGCCCTGGGCGCGTGAGAGCCGCACCGACGTCTGGGTGGCGGCGTACGGACCCAAGGTGCTCGCCCTCACCGGCGAGGTGGGCGATGGCTTCATCTTGCAGTTGGCCGATCCGTCCATCGCGGAGTGGACGATCAAGGCCGTCCGCGATGCGGCGGCAGCGGCGGGGCGCAACCCCGACGATGTGTACATCTGTGTTGCCGCCCCCGCCTACATCACCGACGGATCCCCCGAGCAGCACGCGCACGCCGTGGACCAACTGCGGTGGTTCGGCGGCATGGTCGGCAACCACGTGGCGGACATCGTGGAACGCTACGGCGATTCAGGTGTGGTCCCCCAGGCGCTGACCGACTACATCAAAGGTCGCCAGGGGTACGACTACAACCAGCATGGTCAAGCGGGCAACACCCATACAGACTTCGTGCCCGATGAGATCGTTGAGCGCTTTTGCATCATCGGCACCCCTGAGCAACACGTCGCTCGCTTGGAGGAACTCAAGGCGCTGGGTGTGGACCAGTTCGCTGTGTACCTCCAACACGACGACAAGGACCACACGCTGGCCGAATACGGCGAGAAGGTCATTCCGGGTATCCAAGAAACGGTCTTGGCAAAGTCCTAGTGGCCGGTTTCGAGAATCTCTAGGGTCGCGATCACTCATGACCACTAGGTGCAATACGAGAGAAACCGAGGGGAAACACAGGTGAGCGACGCTGCAGTCATCGAGCGGCCAGCGGTCTCCGCTGGGACCCGCTCGAACGGTGTGGCGAGACGTCTGAGGAACGGAGGCATCTCCGTCCTGTGGGCACTAGCCGGCATCGGCCTGGTGGTTCTCATGTGGGAGTTGGTGAAATGGCTCGGTCAGTACATTCCGATGCCGTTCAACACCTCGGATATGACGATGCCCCATGTGTGGACCATGGTCGCGGCGATGGGCGAGCCGGAGGTCCGAGGCTCGGACACCACCGTGCTCGAAGCGGTCATCTCGGCGGCATTTCGCTCGATGACGTTGGCGGTGGGTGGATTCATCATCGGCGTGAGCGTCGGGCTACTGCTCGCAGTGATCATGCAGCGATTTCTGTTTGCCGAGCGCGGGCTGCTGCCCTTCGTCATCGCCTCCCAAACGGTGCCGTTGATCGCGCTCGCGCCGCTCATCGTCGGTATCGGCAATCGGATCGAAATCGGACCAGTGCAATGGACCACCACGTACTCGGTCATGTTCATTGCCGCCTATCTGGCGTTTTTCCCGCTTTCGGTGGGTGCACTGCGTGGACTTCAGGCGCCCAGCGCAACATCACTGGAATTAATGCGCTCCTACGCGGCCACCCCGGGGCAGATGCTGCGCAAGCTGCGCTTCCCGTCCTCCATCCCTTATCTGGTTCCAGCGCTGAAGGTTTCTGCGGCAGCTTCGGTTGTGGGCACCGTGGTGGCCGAAATCTCCACGGGTGTTCGCGGAGGCATCGGACGCATGTTGATCGAATATGCCCGGCAGATCACCTCCCAACCAGCGAAGGTGTACGTAGCCGTGTTCGGCGCCATTGCGCTCGGACTTCTCGTTGCCGCACTGGTGACCGCCCTCGATGTGTACTTGACCCGCAATCTGCCCAAGGAGAGCAAGGCATGAGTGGACACGAACACGCGGTAAGCGCCGATGGCGTGTGGAAGATCTTCAATGAAGGTCTACCCAACGAGGTCACAGCGCTGCAGGACGTCCACCTCACGGTGGATACCGGTGAGTTCATTTCACTCATCGGCCCGTCGGGTTGTGGCAAGTCCACGCTCCTTCGCGTGATCGCCGATCTGACCGACGCGACCCGCGGTGAGATGAAAGTCGCCGGCGTCACTCCACATGAGGCTCGCGAGAAGCAGCTCTACGGCATGGCGTTCCAGCAAGCCGCCCTCTTCGATTGGCGCTCCGTTCGTCGCAACGTGGAACTGCCCCTCGAACTGCAGGGCTGGGACAAGGACAAGCGCAAGAGCCGTGCCATGGAGTTACTCGAAATGGTGCAACTCGCCGACTTCGCCGAGCACCGACCCTGGGAGCTGTCCGGCGGCATGCAACAACGCGTGGCCATCGCACGATCCCTGGCCGTGGACCCCCCGCTGCTGTTGATGGATGAGCCATTTGGCGCACTCGATGAAATGACTCGCGAGCGCATGCAAAACGAACTGCTGCGCATTCGTCAGGAGACGGGCAAGTCGATCGTGTTCGTTACCCACTCGATTCCCGAAGCCGTGTACTTGTCCGATCGAGTAGTGGTGATGTCTCCACGCCCCGGACGCATTACCGACGTCGTGCCGATTCCCTTAGGTACCGATCGCGATGAAGACACCCGCGAATCCGACGCCTTTTACGAGTCCGTCACCGCCGTTCGCGAAGCGCTGCGTGGGCATGTGGGCGGAGCGGGCATGCGCGCCCGGGTGGGCGAGGTCTGATGTCCGAAGCCTGGGCAGACCGCCTGAAGTTCGTCTGGCCGCCGGTGCTCATCGCACTGGCGTTCCTTGGCGCGTGGCAATTGCTCGTGGTGGCTCGGGACATTCAGCCTTTCCTACTTCCTGCGCCGTCGCTGATCGCGCAGAACTTCTTCGGCGATATCGCCTTGATGTGGGGGACGGCCTACTACACCGGGACAACCGCTCTATTGGGACTTGTGTTCGGAACATTCGCCGGCATAGTCATGGCGCTGCTCGCTCAGCGGTTTGGCGTGGTTAACAATTTGGTCACTCCCCTTGCCGCCGGCCTTGCCGCCGTGCCCATCATTGCCCTGACTCCGATTCTGAACAACATGTTCAGCATCACGAGTCGAACACCACGGGTGCTCGTCACCGCGATCATCGTGTTCTTCCCGATGTTCGTGAACGTCACCCGCGGACTCATACAGGTACAGCCGGTGCAACTGGAGTTGATGCGCTCGATGAACGCACAGCCGCGAACCGTCGTGCGGACGCTGCGTGTTCCCAACGCGATTCCCTTTTTCTTCACCGGCATGAAAGTCGCCGCACCCTTGGCCGTCATCGCAGCGTTGGTGGCCGAGTACTTCGGTGGACCACAAGAAGGACTTGGCAGTCGAATAGCAAGTTCGGCTGCCAATACCGCCTACGGACGAGCGTGGGCATATGTAGTTGCCGCCATCATCACCGGCCTGGTGTTCTACCTGATCGTCGTGGCCGTGGAGAGATGGACAACACCCTGGACAGGCAGAACCCGTTCGGCCTGAAACTAAGAAGGAGGAAGCATGCGCAACATCGCACGCAGTAGGTGGACTCGTGTCGCGAGTCTTGCCGCTGTCGGCGTTCTCGCGCTGTCCGCTTGCGGAGGCTCGGACTCGAGCTCTGACAGCGCAGCAGAAGAGACCGCCGCGGAGGAGGCAGCAACAGACACCACCACCGAGGAAACCGAGGCCGAAGAAGCCGCAAGCGGCGAGGAGTGCACGGAGCTGACTCCGGCCAGCTTGCAGCTGCAGTGGTTCGTCCAGGCTCAGTTCGCGGGCTACTACGCAGCCAAGGATCTGGGCTTCTACGAGGCAGCCTGCCTGGATGTAACCATCCTGGAAGGCGGCGTCGACATCGTCCCGCAGACCGTCCTTGCCCAAGGTGGCTCGGACTTCGCGATCGCGTGGGTGCCCAAGGCACTCTCGTCGCGTGAGCAGGGTGCGGGCATCGTGGACATCGCCCAGGTGTTCCAGCGCTCGGGCACGCTGCAGGTGTCGTGGGCCGATTCTGGCATCACCACTCCGGCAGACTTCGCTGGTAAGAAGATCGGCAACTGGGGCTTCGGCAACGAGTACGAGATCTTCGCCGCCCTCGCCAAGGAAGGCCTCAACCCGGCGAGCGACGTCGAGCTCGTGCAGCAGCAGTTCGACATGCTCGCATTGCTGAACCGCGAGATCGATGCTGCCGAAGCGATGACCTACAACGAGTACGCACAGCTGCTCGAAGCGGTCAACCCCGATACCGGTGCGCTTTACCAGCCGGAGGACTTCAACGTCATCAACTACGCCGAGTACGGCGTGGGCATGCTCCAGGACGCCATCTGGGCATCCGAGGAGCGCTTGTCCGATGCGGCTTACCAGGATCTGGCGCAGCGGTTCGTGACCGCATCGTTCGAGGGCTGGATCTACTGCCGCGACAACCCGCAGGAGTGCGCGGACATCGTGACGGCTAATGGATCACAGCTCGGCGCAAGCCACCAGCTGTGGATGATGAACGAGGTCAACAAGCTGGTCTGGCCCTCCCCGAACGGCATCGGCATCATCGATTCCGCTGAATGGGATCAGACCGTGGAGATCTCGCTGAACACCCCGAACCTCGAGGGTGTCACGGTCATCACTTCGGCACCGCCCGCGGAGGCCTACACCAACCAGTTCGCCGAGGCTGCCAACGCAGCACTGCAGGCGAATGGTCTGGACACCACCGGTGACGGCTTCAGCCCGATCACCGTGGAGCTCCAGGAGGGTGGCGCTTAAGCGCTCACTTTCTGCTACACCGCACGTAACGAAGGGCCCGGGCAA
>JAQCBM010000047.1 GCA_027729865.1 Actinomycetota bacterium | reverse complement strand
AGGGCTTGTATTGGTACGGCAATTGGGAACCTGGTCGATTGCAGCGTCATGTGTACCCGGTACCCGATCCGCGCAATCCATTCTTGGGTGTGCATCTGACGGTCACGGTTGATGGTCGAGCCAAGATCGGTCCGACGGCCATTCCTGCGTTGTGGCGCGAGGACTACGGCGGTACGTCGGGACTGCGTGGCAACGAGTTGTGGGATGTGGTGCGTAGCTATCCGCGGTTCTTGACCAGCAAGCACCACGACGTTCCCGGTTTGTTGCGCGCTGAACTGCCCAAGTACTCGCGTTCTTACTTGGTGAAACAGGCAGCGGCGTTGGTGCCGTCGGTGCGGCCAGCAGACTTCACCGAGCGCGGGAAACCTGGCGTGCGGGCCCAGTTGCTACACCTACCGAGCGGCAAACTCGAAATGGATTTCGTGGTGGAAGGTGATGAACGCTCCACTCACATGTTGAATGCGGTGTCGCCCGCCTGGACGAGTTCACTTGCGGTGGCGGACTATGTGGTGGAAGGAATCGTCTCGAACTAGGCCACGGCAAGAGGGCGAATCTCGTTCAGAGGTGGTCGAGTATGCGGAGTGGCGAGTCCGGCCCTGCTGAGGGCGGTGCGCATGACTTGTCTCGATGGTTCTTCAAGTTCACTGTCGGGACGATTTCGATGCACCCGTGCTGGTAGTTCCACTTGCACGATTGACTCAGTCCCGTATGCGGCCGCAATGTCGATGAGAAGTCCGATCTCCACGCCGTAGTCGATTTCAAACGGAAGTGATGAGGCAACGTCGCGCCGGATTGCGTATTCACCTGCTAGCGGTTGTCTGATGTGAGCTAGGTGCGGATGCCATGCCCGTAATGCAGGTTTAGCAGTGCGCTCGGTGATTCGGCCACCACCTGTCGGTCGACCATCGAGGGTGCGCGGGTAATCGGGGCGTACGAACGCGATGGCGTCGTCGTTGTCCAAAGGCTGGATGAGATGGGTGAGGTACTCGTCGGTATAAGAGCGAAGGTCTGCATCGAGCCACACGATCACGTCACCGCGAGCAGCGTGAACTGACCGCCACAGCACGTCTCCTTTGCCCAGGGCGGGACCGAATTCGGCAAGGACCTCATCGGCGGATATGACCTTCGCGCCAGCGGCTTGGGCGAGGTGCGCGGTGGCGTCCTGCGAGGCGTGATCCATCACGATCACCTCATCGGCGCGCGGGTGTTGGCGGACCGCGCGGACTAGGGCACCCACGGTCGACTCCTCATTGCGTGCCGGAATGCACACGGAGATCGTGGTCATGGGGAACCTGTTTCATTGGGGGTGGATTTCTCAGGGTGTCTGCTGGTCAGGTTACGTCGTCGTTGTGTCTAGCCCTAAAACAGCGCGTGTGGTGGCGGTGAAATGCGGGTGCGATCGCGAGAAATTGCCCATTCGCGGGTCGAAAAGTGCCCGTTCGCGGGTGGAAAAGTGCCCGTTCGCGTATGTCGCAAGTGTGTCGCAGGTAGGCTGACGCGGGACGTAAGGCCGAGATGTACGGCAACGCGCGAACTAGCTGAGGGGTTGAGCGGTAGCGATGATCCGCACCGTCATGGTCGTCGAGGACGACGACGCCATCCGGATGGTCCTGCGGACCAACTTGGAAGACGAGGGCTACCGGGTTCTGGAAGCCACCACCGCCGAGCAGGGCCTGGTGATCGTCCAGGACGAGCAGCCCGATGTGGTGCTGGTGGATTTGCGCCTGCCGGGAATCCACGGACTCGACTTGGTGCGCAGTCTGCGGGCGACCAGCCAGGTGCCAATCATTATCGTCACCGCGCAGACCGACAGCCACGACGTGGTGGCCGGGCTAGAGGCAGGTGCCGACGACTACGTCACCAAGCCGTTCGTGGCCAAGGAGTTGATGGCGCGCATTCGCACGCAACTGCGACGTTCGGCACAGCCGGAGGAGTCCGAGGAAGAGCTCGTCTGCGGACCGATCGAACTGCACCCGGATACCGCCGAGGTTATGCGTAATGGCGAGCCTGTACCGGTGTCGCGGATTGAATTCTTCGTGCTAGCCGAATTGATCGGTGCCAAGGGTCGCGTGCTCAGTCGTGATCATCTGCTGCGCAAGGTGTGGGGATACGGCAACGCTGGCGATGGTCGCGTGGTCGACAACCTCATCTACCGCCTGCGCAACAAGATCGAAGATGATCCGGCCAATCCGGAACTGCTGCTCACTGTGCGCGGTTTCGGGTATCGCATGAAGGCCTGACATGCGTTTCGGTCTGCGAACCCGTGTGGCGATCGCCTTCGGGGTGATCTCTCTTGTGATTGCCGCTGCAGTCTCGAGTGCCACCTACTTCTTCGCCAGCTACTACCTGCTGAATCAACGCGAGGACTCGGCGCTGACGCGTGCGCTGTTGGACTCGCGGGCGGTGGGGGCGTCGCTGTCCGCCGGACTCTCGCCAAATCAATCGCTGGAACAGATTCCGACGATCGGCTCCTCGCAGGCACTCGTGCGGGTTGCGGGGACCTGGTACACATCCGGCGTCACTGTTCCACCTGATGCGCTGCCCGTTGGCCTGTTGGAAACGGCTGCGAGCGCCGGAGGTGCGCAACAGCGGGCTGCAATCGGTGGGGATCCGTATTTCGTGGTTGCGGTGCAGTTGACCGATGCAATGTACGTCGAGGTGTTCTCCCTTGCCGACTTGGATCGAACGCTCACCATCGGGGCGTGGTTGCTATCGGGGCAGACACTTGTGGCCGGCGCCGTGGGCGTGGTGATCGGTCGGTACACCGTGGGCCAGGTGTTGCGCCCGGTGTTGCGGTTGGGTGCCGGTACCCGTCGCATCGCATCCGGTGATCTGGCGACTCGCATCGATGAGACCGGTGACCGCGACCTCGACCCGATCGCATCATCATTCAACGAGATGGCTGAGGCAGTGCAGTCGCGCATTCAGCGCGAACGACGCTTCAGCGCCAACGTGAGTCATGAATTGCGCTCGCCGCTTACAACTGTGGTGGGCACGGCAGATCTATTGGACCGGCGCCGCGATCAGTTGCCCGAGCGTGAGGCTGGATTGATCGCGGTGCTGGTCGAGCAGGTGCATCGGATGTCACAGATGCTGCTTGACCTACTCGAGATCTCGCGAATCGGGGGAGATGATCCGATTCAGGTCGAGACAGTTGATGTTTCCCTGTTGTGTCTCGATGTGGTGCGCGTGCGCAATCTGCCGGATGAGTTGGTGGCGGGTGATTCGCCGGTTATTCGGACAGATGGCCGACGATTCGAACGGATTGTGGGCAATCTCGTGGAAAACGCCCAACGCCACGGCGGGGGCGTAGAGACCATTCGAGTGGAACGACGCTCGGACACCGTACGCATTTACGTAGAAGATCGCGGTCCGGGTATCGACCCCGCCCAGTTGGAGAAGCTCTTCGAACCGTTCACGCGCGGCGAGGACGCCCATCACACGTCCGGCGCTGGTCTGGGCTTAGCGATCGCTCGTGAGCAGGCGAATTTGTTGAACGCGGACCTACTGGTGGAGAACCGGGAGAGCGGCGGCACTCGGTTCATCGTGGAGATACCGATCAGCCGGGACAGCCCGGACAGCCTCGATGACGATAGGAACGGCTCATGACCGAGCAGCGCCTGCGTCGCAAGGCAGGACTCCTCGCGCTAGTTGCAGGTTTCCTGATGGCTGGATGTGGCGTGCCACTAGAGGATGCCGCGCAACCCTTGCCACCGGAAGTGATTCCTTCACCCATCGTGGTGCCGACCGCTTCGCCGTCACCATCGGTCAGCCCCACGCCCAGTCCATCGGTCAGTCCCACCAGTACGCCCGCAGTAGAGGTGGTGGATCTGTTCTTCATCCGTGAGGACGGTTTGGTGCCGCTGGTTAGCGACGTTCCGGCGCCCACGGATCCACAGGTGGTGCTCGACGCGCTCGCTGCCGGTCCGCCCGCGGAAACCGGATTGCGCAGTGTGGTGGTGGACCCGCTCACCGGAACCGCGCTGGTCAGTCAGTTCGTACCCGCGGGCGAGGTGTCGTTGCCCATTGCGGACGCGACGATCGCGGTGGCGTCGTCGTTCTCGTCTTTGCCTTCCGCGGAACAGGTGCTCTTGCTCGGCCAAGTGGTGTTGAGCCTTTCCTCGGCTGGCTCCAACACGGTGTCGATCGTGGATGAGGCGGGCTCGCCGCTGGCGGTGCCGCTACCTGATGGCCGGTTGCTCGATCGGCCGGCGACGGCGCTGGACTATGCGAGTTTGATTAGGCCTCTTTAACCCCGCCGAGCCCGCCGAATCCCGCCGAGACCTGCAGTTTCCGTCATTTTCGGGGCGAATCTTGACGCAAACTGCAGGTCTCGGTGCGGGAGGCGATTCTGAGGGGTCAAGTAGGACTCGAGAGTGTCGCGCTGAGGACTCTGAAATATCTCATTCGTGTCGCGTGTCGCGTGTGACCTAGGTCATACATGACCGAAAGACCCACCCGATAATCGGTCGTTACCATTCCGTGATTTGCCCTGATCGGCTTAACGTCCCCGGCCATGAGGACACGAGTTCATCGAACCGGACAGGCGGACCCGTCCGTGCGTACTTCCCTGCGCACCGGCCGGACCCGCGTTACCTCCCCGCGCACCAGCCGTGCGGCCTCGGCCGGACTCTCGGGGGTAGCCCTCATGGTCACCGGGGCGTTGGTCTGGGCGCTGGCATCTGCCGGACCGTCGTCTGCCTCAGCCCCGGCCGCACAGGTCGTCAGTGCCGACCGCCTGGCCGGATCCGACGTGGGCCTGCACCCCCGGGTGAGAGCCATCGACGCTGCTGCCATGACGGCACGGACGGCGGCTTTGGTGGAAGCGCAGCGCATCACGCAGGTGGCCTCGATGCGCGCGGAGATTCTGCGGGTGGCGCGCAACAAACTGGGAACCCCCTACCGGGCCGGCGCCGCCGGGCCGGATGCCTTCGATTGCGGCGGATTCACCTCGTTCGTCTACCGGCGCGCATTGGGCATGGAAATCGGCCGCTCCTCGGTCCATCAGTATCAAGGTGTCGAGCGCATCTCGAGGAAAGATGCTCGCCCTGGTGACCTGGTCTTCTTCTTCAACAACGGTGCGCGGCACGTGGGCATCTACATAGGCGACGGGAAGATGATCGACGCCCCTCAAACGGGCCAGGCCGTGAAGGTGAACCCGATCTCCGGATCGTGGTGGGGCCGCAGTTTCACTGGCATCGGACGACTGCTTCCCGCCTAGGCCGAACTCAACAGAACGACCAGGTTCCCCAGATCGGTTGAGGGAACCTCCAACACGAGATAACGTCCGGGTCCTACGCCACACCGCTTATGCGCCGTCTCATCGACGACCGAACTGGACCGGAGGCTCGCCATGGATGACACCGTCCGCCAGCACAAGTACGTTCTCTCGGAAGATCAGATGCCAACGGTGTGGTACAACATCATGGCCGATCTGCCGACCCCACCGCCGCCGCCGTTGCACCCTGGACGTCTTGACCCAGTCGGTCCAGACGACCTTGCGCCGCTGTTCCCGATGGAACTGATCATGCAAGAGGTCTCGACAGAGCGATATATCGATATTCCCGGTGGTGTTTTGGATGTCTACCGGCAGTGGCGCCCCTCGCCGTTGTTCCGTGCGCACCGACTTGAGCAGGCACTTGGCACGCCGGCACGCATCTATTACAAGTACGAGGGTGTTTCACCCGCTGGCTCGCACAAGCCGAATACTTCCGTGCCGCAGGCCTACTACAACAAGAAGGAAGGCACCACGCGGCTGACCACTGAGACCGGTGCTGGTCAGTGGGGAACGGCCCTTGCGTTCGCTTGCGCTCTATACGACATGGAGTGCGAAATCTGGCAGGTCGGGGCCTCCTACGACGCCAAGCCGTACCGACGCTTGATGATCGAAACCTTCGGTGCACAGATCCATCGGTCCCCGTCGCAACTCACCGCGGTTGGCCGTCAACTGGCCGCCGATCCGAAGAACCTGAGTGGATCCTTGGGTATCGCGATCTCCGAGGCGGTGGAAGTTGCCGCACAGGATCCGAACACCCGTTACGCGCTGGGTTCGGTGCTCAACCATGTGCTGTTGCATCAGACGGTGATTGGCCAAGAGGCTCTGTTGCAGTTGGAGATGGCCGGCGATACCCCCACGCTGATCGTTGGCTGCACCGGTGGCGGATCTAACTTCGCTGGCTTGTCCTTCCCCTTCATCAAGGAGAAGCTCGAAGGCAAGATCAATCCGCGTATCCTCGCTGCCGAGCCGGCATCCTGCCCATCTCTTACGCGTGGTGTGTATGCGTACGACTACGGCGACACCGCCGGTATGACGCCGCTGATGAAGATGCACACCCTCGGACATGACTTCATTCCCGATCCGATTCACGCTGGTGGTTTGCGCTATCACGGCATGGCTCCGCTCATCTCCCACATGTACGAGGAGGGGCTGATGGACGCAGAGTCGGTGCCGCAAACGGAGTGCTTCGCGGCGGCGTTGCAATTCGCGCGTACCGAGGGAATCGTCCCGGCGCCCGAGCCAACTCACGCGATCGCCCTGGCGATCCGCGAGGCCCTCAAGGCCAAGGAAACCGGCGAGGAGACCGTCATCTTGACCGCGCTGTGTGGCCACGGTCACTTCGATCTTGCTGCGTACGAGGCCTACCTGTCGGGTGTGATGACCGATGAAGAGGTCTCGGATGAGCGGTTCGCTGCTGCACTTGCCACGCTGCCGGAGGTCCAGCAGGCCTAGGAACAGGCGGCGCTGCCCCTAGGGTTGGGGCCGTGAGTGAGCCCGACCCGCGCATGACCTCGAGGTCTGCGTTGGCGAAAGGCCTCGTGCTGGTGGGCGCCGCCACGCTCATCGGCAACGGTGCGGCCTACCTGCTCAGCATGGTGTCCGCACGGATCTTGAACAAGGCGGACTTCGGCGCCCTGGGCGCCCTCTTGGGTCTGCTGGTGATCCTTGCGACGCTGGGCATCTCAACCCAGGCGCTTGCCGCACGCCGGGTGGCTACCGCTACCACCGATCGCGAACAGGTCGAAGAGCAGTTGATCCGGTTGTCGATCTTCTTGGGATTCGCGGTGATCGTCGGCGGTATCGCCGTTGCCTGGCCCATCGGAATGATCTTCACGATCCCTGCTCTCGCAGTTGCCACGGGAATCGGCTCGCTGGGATTCGTGATCGTCGGTTCTGCGGCGATGGGTATCGCCCAAGGACGTGAGGAACACACGCGGCTGTCCTTGGCTTTCATCGCCAACGGTGGAAGCCGAGCTGTGGGCGGGATCATCGGTGTGGTCCTTTTGGCCAGCGTCACCGGTGTGGGAATCGGCGTCTTCATCGGCTGCGCGGTGGGCGCCGTTATTGCCTATCTGCTGGTTCGACGCCCGGAGTGGAAGCCGTTCGGCGCGAAGGTGGGCGCTGGTATCGGTGTGGAACTCGGTCATGTGGTGCATGCACTGATGGTCTTGTTCACCCTCACCAACGTGGACATTCTCCTTGCTCGTTTCTTTCTCACCGAAGACCAATCGGGTCAGTACGCGGTGGGTGTGCTCCTAGCCAAGATCGCTTTCTTCTTACCCAACGCGATCGTCATCGTGCTGTTCCCCAAGATGTCTGCAGAAGAATCCCGGCGGACCGTGTACATCGCAACGGGACTTACCGCGATTGTCGGCACTTTCATCACAGCGAGTGCCTTCTTACTGGGCGATCTTGTTGCTCGAATCCTGGGTGGTCAGCAGTACGTATCTATGGGCGATGTGATCTGGCTCTTCGCTCTCGAGGGATCGGCATTCGCACTCGTGCAGGTGCTTCTGTACGCGCGCTTGGCGGCGCAGGACCGCAGAGCAGTAGTCGCCGTTTGGATCGCGTTGATCACGCTGGTGGTTGTCGTGGCTACGTGGCGCAACGACTCAGTGACCGACATCGTGACGACCGTGGTGGTCGTTTCTTTGGCCCTTACTGTGGTGGGACTTTTCTTGGATAGACGCAACGGAACCACCTTCACTGTGCCCATCGAATCCGCCGAATAGCAAAGGCAGGACACGACATGATCAACATGTCCCTCGCAACAGCAATCCACCAAGCTAAATCCGGCACGCACCCACATGACCATGCAGGTCACATCCGCCAGATTGAGACGATGCACGATCTGTTTGCAGGTCGATATGACTCCGTTACAACGGTTGGCGAGACATTCGACGGTGCTGTTGTGGGCCTGGGTGTGGCCGAGGCGGTAGACGGAGAGATCGTGCACGTGGATGGAATTACGTGGCACATCCCGGCCGACGGTGTTCCCCGAGTAGCGCCGCCTGAACTCGGCATGCCCTTTGCAGTGGCTGCCTTCGGTGGCGAAGCGATTATCCGCGATGTCCCCCGGGAAGCCGGATTCGTGGAGATCACGGCACTCGTGGACGACATACTCGCGGCGGAAGCCCAGCACCACGACTACCTAGTCGCGGCTGTCAAGGTGGTGGGCGACTTTTCGCATGTGCTGCTGCGCAGCGAACACGGTCAGACCCCGCCGTACCAGCCTTTGGGAAGCCCGGGTTCGGTAACGGGGGAAGTACGGTTCGACTTCGCTCCGTGGCGCGGAACTCTCGCGGGCTTTCGATTCCCCGATGTTTCGGATGACATCGTGATCCCCGGTTTGCACCTGCACGGCATCTCAGGAGATCACACCAGCGGTGGCCACTGCCACGAATTCACCGTCTCGAGCGCACGTGTGTACGTGTGGGTAGATGACGTTGAGGTGGAAGTGCCCGGGCTGCCCGTAGCCGCATGATGGCGTCGTCGTTGGCGCAGGCCGTACGTACTACCGTTATCCCCTCAGGCGAGGTGGCAGAGCGGCCGATTGCAGGCGCCTTGAAAGCGCCCGAGGGGAAACCCTCCGGGGGTTCAAATCCCTCCCTCGCCGCGTGATGGGCAGTGGGATTTGGGAGGAGGTCGGGACCTGGGTCCTGACCGACGGCTCCCTTCCTGGCCGCGTGAACGATTCGCTGAGCGGCTTTGTGCTGCTCGGTGTTATCGACATTGCGATCATTGCGGGGCTGTCCGTGTTGATCGGAGCAACAGCACCACGGTGGCCCGACCGCTGGCTTCGGTCCGATGTCTTCATCACCCGGTCCTGGCGCTGGGAGTCACCACGCGTGTATCGAAGACTGGGTGCTCCGCGGTTAGCTGCGCGGTTGCCGGAGTTCGGTGAGGTTTTCGGTGGGCGCAGCAAGAACGAGGTACCAGGACGGGATCTGGCATCACTTGAGGGATATCTGGTCGAGGTCCGTCGGGCCACCTGGGTGCACTACCTGTCGATGCTCACCTGGCTGCCATTGCTGTTCTTCAACCCTTGGTGGATGACGCTGGCCGGTGCGGTGATCGCTGTCGTGGTGAATATCCCGTTCCTGGTGATCTTGCGCGGAAACAACCTCCGGCTATCTCGTATGGTCGCGTCCTTGCAGAGCCGAGAACAGGAGCAGTAGTGGCGCAATTCGGTGTGACATCCATGGTCGGTGAGCTAGCGTCGGTTGCTGTCCGACCACCGTCGATGCGTGGCGACTACGCCGTTGCCCATTGGGCGCAGCCGCTGGACCTAGACCTGCTCGCCGAACAGCATTCGCAGTTCGTGGGGTTACTCGAGCGTTTGGGGTGCGGGGTTGTCCGCCTCGATCCGGTGGACGACATGCCCGACGCGATCTTCACGTACGACCCATGCTTTGTTGCCGGTGAAGGTTTCGTTGAGTTCCAGGGTGCCAAGGCCGTCCGCGCCGGTGAACCGCCGCTGTTGTCGAGTGAATTGCAACAACTCGGCATTCCGCTCATGGGGCGCCTGTCCGGAAAAGCCACTGCCGATGGTGGCGACATGTTCTGGCTGGACGATCACACCCTTGCAGTGGGCCGCTCCTATCGAACGAACGACGCTGCTATCGCGCAACTGCGCGACATGCTTGAACCGACGGTGACGATTGAGGCATTCGATCTTCCACATGATCTGGGCCCGGAGTACTGCCTGCACTTGATGAGTGTCGTCTCACCGGTCCGAGATGACCTGGCTGTGGTGTACGAGCGTCTTGCACCTATCCGGCTGCTGGAGGCTCTTCGCTCTCGCGGTGTCGAGCTCCTACCCCTACCGGAAGTCGATTACGCAACCTTGGGTTGCAATGTGCTCACCATCCGGCCGGGCGTGGTGGTCATCGCTTCCGGCAATGACGCCACCGTGGAACTGCTACGCCATCACGGCGTGGACGTGCATGTGTACGAAGCGAGCGAGATCAGCAAGGGCGAGGGTGGGCCGACGTGCCTGACCCGTCCGCTGCACCGTCGTTAGCCCGCTTCAGTTTTCGCCAGGGTCGGGCCGAAAGTGCGGGGGGG
>JAQCBM010000046.1 GCA_027729865.1 Actinomycetota bacterium | reverse complement strand
ATCGGTAGGCAGCTTCCAGAGCATCCGTTGCCCAGGCACTCTCGATAGCGGGAGCATTGTTGACGTCGCAACGGCCCGCAATCAAGTCCGCAAGATGCCGCGCTGGTGCGAACGCGGGATAGACCTCGCCAACCTCTGCGCCGGAGATCTCCATCGTTGAACCATCAGCACGCTGCACGAACATCGTCCCCGCTACCAGATCCTGGATGGCGTACCCGCGTGTGCCGTAGTAGCGAAACTCCTGTTGGTGTGGCTCGCGTGGTCGCATATTGCCTGTCGAACACATGGTCCCGACAGCCCCGGGCCAGAACTCATACGCGATGGCATCCGCTAGATCGACCGCCAAGTCCCGAAAATTCATCTTGGCGTAGACCTCGCGTATGGGATCACCACAAACGTGGAGGACCATGCCGAAGGCGTGGGACAACTGGGTGAACGCCTGCCCACCCCCCGCCATTCCATTCGAGGAATAGGTCCCTGCGGTCGGACCGTTGATACGCCACTGGAAGACTTCCTCGTACTGCTCAGGCGAGCCGCGGTAGTACGCCTCCACCATCGAAGCGAACAATCCCGAAACCGCCACGAGTTCGCCTATCGCCCCACCACGAATCTCCTGTCGCAGGGCCTGTGCGGCCCTCGTGTGTTGGAAGGTGAGTCCTACAGTCAGGTGCAGATTGCGAGTACTCGCCAGGGCTACGAGTTCCCAAGCCTGCTGGGAATCGATAGTCATGGGCTTCTCCAACATGACATGCATCCCTGCGTCCAGCGATTTCGCAGCAATGTCATAGTGGGTGGCAGATGGAGTAGCGATGACCACCCCATCGGCAGTGCCAGCAGCGATCAACTCATCGACGGATGAGTAGGTCGGAAGCTCGGCGTAGTGTTCAGCAACACGGCGCAGACGTTCAGGATCGGAGTCAACGAGTCCGACAATTTCCGCACCCTCGTACGCCGTCAAACTGGGAATGTGGAATTCAGATGACCACCAGCCGGTACCAACGACTGCCAAACGCGGGGCGTTCACATTCACTCGCCTGCGGATGCGATGACTCCGCCGGGGTAGCGCGCGAAGACTTCAGGATCGTAGAGCGGGAATCGAATGTCACTGGTGGACAATGCACGTTCGTTGGCGCTGAGGGCTTCATACATATTCTCGTTGATTCCCAACAGCCGACCGCCCTCAACATTCTCATAGGTGAAGAACGCATCGCTTATGCACACGGTGCCACTTGGTGTGTCCACATCGACCGCTATCGATGCACGGTGATGGGTACCAGCGAACCACGTACGGATTCCGGGAACGATGGTGTCTTCATCGTCGAGCAGTCTGACCCGATCCCACGCGTCGGTGACGAGATGGATCAAGGTGCGCTCATCGATGCAATGCCACCTTGAGTCATGCGGATGGCTGTGCGTCGTGTGGTAGTGGATCCACCCTCGCTTGCTCAGACATATTTCGGCATTCGTGAACAGTGCGATGTTTCCCGTTGTGTACAACTGGAAGGGAGTAACGATCACGTGTGTGATGTCCGAGGGCGATAGACCGGCCGCCGCCAAGGCATTCGGCACTTCTTGGTCGTTACGCCGCTTGAACTCGCCACGCTCTCCAAGTGAAGCCATCCACATCGAGTTGATGGGTGTGAGATCGGCTGGCGGCCCGGTATTCACCAGCGCATTGACTCCCGGACCCTGAATCAAGGCGATCTGGAATTCCAGGTCATACCAGCGATCCCAATCCGACATCCAGTACAACTCCGGACCTGGGACCTGCACAGATCCGACACTCAGACTCTTGACACTAAACAATGTCATCGCTTGCAACCTTCTTTCCTAGAGCGAGGGCATTCTCGATCAATCGATCCAGATACCTCCATCTGTCTGCTGCGACAGCTCGATGCGGCTCGCGGCACGTTGTGGAGCTGAGGAGTCCCCGCATCACCAGGGCTCGCTTCTGGACTTCGATGAATGTGTCCAAATCCGTCAGTTCCGCGATCAGCAGCGGCAATATGCGCTCATACAGCTCAGCGAAATCACCGCGATCCTCACTCGTGGCACGGCTCCAGAGCCTCACCATGACTTCCGGGAACGCGCAGCCGGGCATGAATCCGTCGATCGATCCGAGCGTGACATCCTCATAGAGGTGAACCGCACCGTAGCCGCTCACGACACTCATCCCAGCCTCACGGAGTAGACGAGACTTCTCCGAAATCGGTGGCGCTTCCAGTTTGACAGTGTTGATGCGTTCATCTTCCTCATGCAATTCCACAAGCAAGTCGACTGGCAACTCCACCCCCGTCCATGCTGGCGCATCCTGAACGATCACCGAGACGTCGCAGGCATCGGCGCAGCGCAGGAAATAGTCACGGATGCTCGATGGAGCGGGAATGGTGAAACTCGGTGGGAGCAGCATGACGGCGCTTGCCCCGAATTGCGCTGCTTGCGCACACCGATGGGCTGCAGCCCGGTTACCGCTGTGCTCGCAACCGACGATTACGGGCACTCGACCCTGCGTCGCGGTCATCAAGGTATCGAGAATGAGGCCGCGATCGGTTTCATCCAGTTTGTAGAGTTCGCTGGCTAAGCCGAAGCACGTAAGGGCATCGACTCCACAGCCGATGTTCAGTTCGACGATTTCCCGTAAGCCACCAACGTCCACGCTCTCATCCGCGGCGAACGGTGTTGCTACGACCGGTAGGCAGCCATCAATCGTCATGCTGCCTCACCCGGGCACCCGAGTCTGTTCGATAGCCGTCCGGCCTCCCGCTTGAGCGATTCCAGTATATTCAGTCGCGCTTCAGGGGAATTGCGCACGACGGGAACGCTCACGCTCATTGCCGCAATCACGGTTTCGCGATGGTCGCGAATCGGTACCGCCGTGCAGTACACACCCGGGGTGTGTTCACCTTCGTCCAAGGAGAACCCCAAGAGTCGGACTTGGCCCAGTTGATCCAACAGTCCCTCGACCGTGGTGATGGTCTTGTCCGTGAACTGCTCGAGTGGACGACCACTGAAGCGGGCCATCACTTCGTCATCGGAGAGCCCGCTCAAGAGCACCTTGCCGAGAGCTGTCGCATGGGCCGGAAGTCGAAGACCTACGTCGGATGCGAGTTTGAGGTGATGACTCGCCTCGATCTTGGCAACGTAGACGTTCTCGACTCCTTCGAGAATCGCCAACTGGGCGGTTTCGTTAACGGCCTCCCGCAGAGACTGAAGGTGAGGTACGGCTTCGCGCGCGACATCAAGACCGTGGATGAAGGCTTGCCCCACTTCGAACGCTCGAACGCCCACGTAGTAGCGGCGCATGGTGGGTTCGAAGCGTAGGAAGTTCGCTCTCACGAGGGTGGACAGCAGGGCATGAGCGCTACTCTTCGGCAGTCCCAGGACGGCACAAATCTCGCCGAACGGGAGTCCGTCGGGCTCGGACGCGAGCAACTCGAGCAAAGCGACTGCACGTTCGGCTGATTTCACGCCATCGGCCACCGCGACTCCATTCACATATATGAACACAGGTTCAGATCTTTGAACCTACCAAGGCGTCACGTGGCGTACAAGCAGTTTGCTCTGATACGTCCCCGCCATCAACGTCGGGCGCTGATCAGCGTTGTCCGGTACAGGTGATCTTCACAGCTTCTCCGTGGAGACTCGGCTTCGACTGCCCGTTGCGTGAGGCCTAACACTGGAAAGTCCATAAGGTGGCCATTGGCGTGGGTTCAGCTCAAGCGGCAGCCGGCTTGGATGCTTGCGTAGGTGAATTCTGAAATGCAGCTGAAAGACCGCTGCCTGTCTCACTTGAGGGGAGCGTCTGCATCAACCGTCCCAGAATCGACGAAATGTAAGCGCCTAAGTCCCAAAATCAAGGCCGTTTGTCCCAGATTCAGGACCCACCGTGACTAAGACTGCGCCATGTCGACAAAACGCGAGTAGTGACCTTGGAAAGCAACAGTGATCGTAGCCGTAGGACCGTTGCGGTGTTTGGCCACGATGAAGTCCGCTTCACCTGCACGCGGTGACTCACGCTCGTAAAAGTCCTCGCGATGCAACAGCACAACCATGTCCGCATCTTGTTCGAGCGAGTTGTGAACAACCACACCATCGGCGATGAAGTTGTGTCGGGCCAGCACTGTGGCGTCGTACACATCTTCTTCACCAACGCTCTCGATGGAGACAATCTCGTCCCAGTACACATCGTTGGTGGCGACCATTTCCAAGGTGGCGTCGTCAAGGACTTCAGCCACCTTGCTCAGTCTTTCTCTGCTCGGAGAGTGCTTCCACATCGTGCTGCCACAGAACTGTGTTCCCATCTGCTGGGCAAACTCCCGATGACTCATGCCCTTGTCCGCCAAGATCTCGCGGACGTCGTCCCACACTTCCCTCGGGACGGTGTCGCGATTGGTGTTGGGGGAGATCGTCTCCAAAATCGCGAGCAACTCCGTACCGATTAGTCCACGTTGTCCGTTCGCGCCGATGCGGCGGAGAAACACCTTTTGGTCCGCTGCGCCGGAGACATCCACGTGATAGCCGTCGCGATATCCGGACTTACGAGCAACATGAATACGCGCGGTGAGGCCGAAACGCAGTAGGAGTCGGGCCACATCATCGGCAAGGCGTCGGCTGGTGGTTGCGTAGTAGATGCGCCCACCCCTGCGGCCCGCATTGATCTGAATCGATCCATCGGTTGCCCACAGGTGACGAAGGAACAGCGCAATCTGAGCCTTCGGGAGCGAAAAGACGGCCTCGGGAATGAACTTCTCGTGGCTTCGCTTGTTGAAGAGCCCTAGTTCATCAAGCCACTTGGCCAGCGGATTGCGAACCCCGTGCGTGACGGGCCGCAGGCTCGTGAAACGAAGAGTGGTGCAACGAGCTGCTTCATAGTTATCCGTGCTGACGCGAATAGCGAATGCTCGTGGCGTTGCTTCGGTCATGACCGCTTGGTTCGCAGGATCCTTGGTCGCATACCGGATCGGCTGACGCGCAAGCATCGACCCATCACCGATCATGTGGGCTAGGACGATCACGTGATCGTCCGACCAGGTCGTTTCGAGACTCGGCGCTGGCACATGACGTGGGATAGCGATGCGCGAACCCACGGCCATCTCCCCTAGCGGCTTCCACCCCCGGTATGTCAGCAGCGGGTGGTTGGCGGTTGCGCGAAGCACGCGACCGCTGGCGGTGCGCATCTCGAAGACTTCCTTGCGTCCTGTGGGGAAGGCGTGGGTCATCGTGCTCGCGACGTACCGCAAAGAATCATCCAGCGCCCAGACGGGGACATCCTTGGCTGCCGAAGTCATCAATTCGCCGATCGTCACCTCGGCTCCTGTGTCTGCACGAACAATGCGTGAACTTGCCGGAAGGCAGCCCGATTCGCGAAGGTCTGCAAGCATCGGTCGCTTGTCCTGGCGTTGCTCAGGACCGCGGTTCAGCTGGCTGATCGCAACAACGGGAACGTCAAGTTCCTTCGCCAGCAGCTTCAACGATCGCGAGAACTCCGAGACTTCCTGTTGACGGCTTTCCACACGCTTGCCGCTGGACATCAGCTGCAAGTAGTCAACAACCACGAGACGAAGATCGTGGCGCTGTTTGAGCCGGCGACACTTCGCGCGAATCTCCATCAGATTCATGTTCGGGGAGTCGTCAATGAATAGCGGTGCGTCACTGACAACACCCATCTTGCTTGCAAGTTTCGACCAATCGCCTTCCGTCATGTTGCCTGAACGCATATGTTGCAGCGGCACTTGCGCTTCGGCAGACAGCAGACGCATGACGATTTCGTTGCGACTCATTTCCAGCGAGAAAATCGCACTCGTCAACCCATGCTTGATGGATGCTGCGCGGCAAAAATCCACACCAAGGGTGCTCTTACCAATCGAAGGACGTGCAGCGATCATGATCAATTGACCTGGGTGCAATCCGTTCGTGAGGGAATCCAAATCGGCGAATCCCGTGGGCACTCCGACCATCTCGCCATCGCGATTAGAGATGGCTTCGATCTCGGTGAGCGCGTCGCCCATGATCGCGCTCAGTGGCAGGTAGTCCTCACTAGTGCGGCGCTCGGTGACTTCGTAGACCTCGGCTTGCGCGCGATCGACAACGTCGTCGACGTCACCCGTGCCGGCGTAACCCATCGACACGATGCGCGTTCCTGCTTCGACGAGCCGGCGCAAGATCGCTTGTTCGCGCACGATGCGGCCGTAGTAGTTCGCATTCGCCGCGGTGGGAACAAGAGAGACGAGTGTGTGCAGGTAGCTCGCGCCTCCCACGCGCGAGATCTCTCCGGTCTTGGTGAGTTCGGACGCAACAGTGACGGCATCGGCGGGTTCACCTCTGCCGTAGAGATCGAGGATCGTGGAGTAGATCGTCTGGTGCGACGGGCGGTAGAAGTCGGCTTCGCGCACAAGTTCCACGACGTCGGCGATTGCATCCTTGCTCAGCAACATCGCGCCGAGGACGGACTGCTCGGCTGCTGGATCGTTCGGGGGCGTGCGGTCGGGCTGGCCGTGTGGCTCCTCCTGAATGGGGAACTCCGCGACGCTCACCTACGACTCCTCACATCTGTCCATCCATGCAATTCCACGCTGCGAACGAGCCCGGACACCCTGTTTCTACCCCGAACGTGTGACAGCGAGTGGACGCTACGCATCTGCGCTCCGCGTGTCCACGAGGCCTGTCGATAGAACTGTGGACTACCTGGGCATAACCACGGTTGTCCCTGCTTGGGACCTGTGGATCACCTGGGGATATCCGAAGCAATCTCCCCTGGAACTCTCCCATTCACGCTCGATTTCCATCCCAAGGCTGTGGACGGAAAATAGTTCGCCTTCGCTAGTTAGCATGACGCGGTGCGCGACGAGCCCTACCGAATAACCGCCGTCTGCCTAGGAAATATCTGCCGCTCCCCGATCGCCGAAGCGGTGCTGCGCCACAGGGTGGAAAGTGCCGGGCTTGGTGACGTCGTCGTTGTTGATTCCGCGGGAACCGGGGACTGGCACCGTGGGCACGGAGCCGACCCCCGATCACTCGCCACGCTCGCAGCGAATGAGTACAACCTCGACGGGCACATCGCGCGGCAGATCACCCACGATTGGTTCGACTCAATGGACCTGGTGCTCGCGATGGATTCGACGAACTACTCGAATCTGCAGGCGCTTGCGGACCAAGCCGGCGTGGAGGTTGACCTGCACATGCTGCGCGCGTTCGACCCGGCGCTCGCGCATCTGTCGCAACCGCATCCGGAGCTGGACGTGCCCGATCCGTACTACGGAGGGGTGGATGGGTTCACCGATGTTCTGAGGATGATCGAGCAGGCGAGCGACGGTCTCATCGCTCAGTTGCCTGCGCGTCTGGGCCGCTAATCCCCCGTTCGATCCCGATGCGGTGTCGGTAGTGGTCGCGGATTTACTCGAATCGGGGCCACGCCTGACACCGCAACTCGTCCTTTCGTGCGTGGGTTCGGATATCCAACTCATCTAGGAATTCCCACCGGCGATCCACCGATCACAACTACGTTTATCCGTGTTGAAGGAGGAGACATGGCACAACCGAACCCGAATTTCGGTGTGGCACCCCAAAACGGAATGGGCACCGCCGCACTAGTCATGGGCATCTTGCAATTCGTCTGCATAGGAACGATCGGTTCCATCCTTGCTGTGATTTTCGGAAAAATCGGAATGAACAAGGCGGATCAAGGCCTCGCCAACAACCGCGGGGTGGCCAAAGCCGGATTCATCCTGGGGATCATCGGCCTGGCGCTTTCGGCCGTCGGTTTGATCGTGTGGCTCATCGCGTTCGGTGTGGCGATGGGTCAGTAGCGGACCTAAATCAAGAAGGGGAGGCCGCTGGGCCTCCCCTTCTTGCATGTCGCTTTGGCGTCAGTCGGTGACGACCTCGATCGTCACGTTCGCCACCACATCCGGGTGCAAGTCAACCGACACCTTGTGCTTGCCGGTCTTCTTGATCGGTGAGGCGATGCGTACGTTGCGCTTCTCCACCAACGGTCCACCGGCCGCCTTGATGGCGGTCATGATGTCGGCGTTCGTGACCGAACCGAAGAGCTTGCCGCTCTCACCGGCTTTGGCCGGAACGGCGACGGTGAGCGCCTCGATCTCGGCCTTGACTTCCTTGGCGTGGTCGAGGTTGCGGATCTCGCGTGACTTGCGTGCACGCTTGATCTGCGTGACCTGCTTCTCGCCACCCTTGGTCCAGCCGATGGCCAGGCCGCGCGGCAGCAGGTAGTTGCGGCCGTAGCCGTCCTTGACCTCGACGATGTCGCCGGGGTCGCCGAGTCCGCTTACTTCCTGGGTAAGGATGAGTTTCATCGTGGGCCTCCTTAGCGCGCAGTCGAGGTGTAGGGAAGCAGAGCAACCTCGCGGGCGTTCTTAACCGCCATTGCGATGTCGCGCTGGTGCTGGGTGCAGGTTCCGGTCACCCGACGCGCGCGGATCTTGCCGCGGTCGGAGATGAACTTGCGCAGCAAGGCGATGTCTTTGTAATCAATGCCCGTCACGCCTTCCTTGCAGAATGGGCAAGCCTTCGCCTTGACCATGCGCTGTTGCGCCTGGTTCTTGCTATCGCGTCGTGAATCGCGTGCCATCTATGTCTCCTGAATTCGAAAGTTCGTTGTTGTGTAAGGGTGATTAGAACGGGGGCTCGTCGAAGTTGTCAGCGCCGCCGCCGGAACCCGTGGTCCACGGATCGTCGGCAGGTGCAGCTCCACCACCGGAGTCACCACCGAAGCCACCGCCACCGCGCTGCACGCGGTTGACCTTGGCCGTTGCGTAGCGCAAGGCGGGGCCGACGTCGTCGACCTCGATCTCGAATGATGTGCGCTTCTCACCCTCGCGGGTTTCGTAGTTGCGCTGCTTCAACCGACCCGTGACGATCACGCGCGTTCCCTTGGTCAAGGTCTCCGCGACGTTCTCCGCGTACTGACGCCACACGCTGCAGCGCAGATAGGTCGGATCGGTGTCCTTCCACTCGTTCGTCTGCTTGTCCATGTAACGCGAACTGGATGCGACGGTGAAAGACGCAACTGCTGCACCGCTCGGGGTGAAGCGCAACTCCGGATCGTTGGTCAAGTTGCCCACGACCGTGATGTTGATGTCTCCCATTGCCATGTCAGGCTCCGAGCTTCGCTTCGGCCTTGGCCTTCGCCTTTTGCTCGATCGGGCGCGTCACCTTCGTGCGGACGATCGCCTCGTTGAGGTTCAACTGGCGGTCGAGTTCGGCGACAGCGGCCGGCGTGGCAGTCAGGTCGAGCACCACGTAGATGCCTTCACCCTTGTGGTTGATCTCGTAAGCCATCCGACGACGACCCCAGATATCAACGTTGTTGACGGTTCCACCTTCGCCGCGGATGACGTTGAGGAACGCCTCCAAGCTGGGCTGGATGGTCTTCTCTTCCAGATCGGGATCGAGAATGATCATTACTTCGTAATGGCGCATGAAGGGCCCACCTCCTTTGGACTAAGCGGCCCCGGATCTCTTCCGGAGCAGGAGGGCTATATGCGTGCCGCCGGTTTCCCAGCAGCCCGTGAAGGGTAGCGGCAGTTATCCCCAGCCGGGAAATCGGGTCTAGCCGGCGGACTCCCAGCCAGGTCACCCTTTCCCCGATGCGGCGCCAGTTGTGGCCGCAAATTTTCGGTTTTCGCGGCCACAACCGCCGCAGGAACGGGGGAGGAGGGGAGCGCGAGATGGCGACGACGGCGCCGGCGGATGAGTGGTACCGAAAGCGGTACCGTGACCTCGTGGCGATGAATCTGCGGCTGCCCGAGGAATTGGCCAACGCGTTGCGGGAACTGTCCGAGGAGACCGGGCGCTCCCAGCAGGAACTCGCGCGCGAGGCGCTCGAGGAGTACGTCCGCGACTACCGCCTGCGTGCCTACCCCAAGGAAGTCCGCCACCTGATCACGCCGGCACCGGAAGGGTCCTGGTCAGACGCCATCCTTCTCGATCCACCGCTTCCCGAGGGCACTGACGTGCAGAGGTTGCTCAAGGAGCAACGCCAGGAGCGGTACTAGTGCGTGCGTACTGCGACACAAGCGTGCTCGCAGACCTACTCCTTGATCCGCGATCGAGTCACGCAACGCGCGAGTACCTGACGACGTGGCAGGTGCGTGGGGCGGTGTCAACATCACGCCTGACCATGGTGGAACTTGGCCGTTTGGCGATGAGGGATCGGGGCATCTCTCCAGCGACCCACCTGAACATCTCAACTTTGCCAGTGGAGTTCATCGCGATCAGTGAGTCGGTGCTACGCAGCGCGGCATCGCTTCCCATTCGGTTCCTCAAGTCGCTTGACGCAATTCATCTGGCAAGTGCCCTGCTCGCCAAGGCGGACGTGGTACTGACTCGCGACCGCCA
>JAQCBM010000045.1 GCA_027729865.1 Actinomycetota bacterium | reverse complement strand
CCCGTGAGCCTTCTTCCCACCCGCCCCCTCACCGACACCTCCTCGGACGGACTGAAGGCGTACCTCAAGGGCCTCCCTGGCGTGGATCAGGTGGGCCTCGAGGCCCGCGCCGCGACCTTGGCCACCCGCTCGATCAAGAACGAATCCAAGATCTGGGCGATCGACACCGCCATCTCGATGGTCGACCTCACCACCCTCGAGGGCATGGACACCCCCGGCAAGGTGAAGGCGATGTGCGCGAAGGCGTTGCGCCCGGATCCAACCGACAACACCTGCCCGAGCGTTGCCGCGGTCTGTGTCTACGGAGACCTGGTTCCCACCGCACGAGATGCAGTCCAAAACCAGATCCATGTGGCTGCCGTCGCAACCGCCTTCCCCAGCGGCCGGGCGAGCATGGACGTCAAGCTCATGGACACCAAGGAGGCTGTTGCCGCGGGCGCCGATGAGATCGACATGGTCATCGACCGCGGTGCGTTCCTGTCCGGCGATTACGCCAAGGTCTTCAACGAGATCGCGGCCATCAAGGAAGCCTGCGGCACCGCGCACCTCAAGGTGATCTTGGAGACGGGCGAACTCAAGACCTACGACAACGTCCGCCGTGCTAGCTGGCTCGCGATGGAGGCCGGCGCGGACTTTATCAAGACTTCGACAGGCAAGGTCTCCCCCGCTGCGACCCTGCCCGTCACGCTGCTCATGCTCGAGGCGGTGCGCGATTTCGCGGACAAGACCGGCACCAAGGTGGGCGTGAAGGCAGCTGGCGGCATCAAGACGAGCAAGGACGCCATCAAGTACCTAATCCTGGTCAATGAGACAGTCGGCAACGACTGGCTCACCCCGGACCTGTTCCGCTTCGGTGCATCCAGCCTGCTGAACGATCTGCTCCAGCAGCGCCAACGGATGCGCGATGGCCACTACTCCGGCCCCGACTACGTCACGATCGATTAGGGAAAAGGCACAAGACACATGACCTTCGACTACGCCCCAGCACCGGAGTCCCAAGCAATCGTCAACATCGACTCCAACTATGGGCTGTTCATCGGTGGGAAGTTCGTCGAACCGAAATCCGGCGAGTACTTCAAGACCATCAACCCGGCCACCGAGGAAGTTCTGAGCGCGGTGGCTGAGGCCGGCCAGGCCGACGTCGATGCGGCCGTCAAAGCAGCGCGCAAGGCATACGACAAAACCTGGTCGAAGATGTCCGGCAAAGACCGCGCGAAATACATCTTCCGTATCGCGCGCATCATCCAAGAGCGCTCCCGCGAACTCGCAGTGCTCGAGACGCTGGACAACGGCAAGCCGATCCGCGAATCCCGAGACGTGGATATCCCACTCGTTGCCGCGCACTTCTTCTACCACGCAGGGTGGGCCGACAAACTCGAGTTCGCCGGGTACGGACCGGATCCGAAGTCTCTTGGCGTTGCCGCGCAGGTGATCCCGTGGAACTTCCCGCTGCTGATGCTCGCCTGGAAGATCGCACCCGCGCTGGCCTGCGGCAACACCGTGGTGCTCAAGCCGGCCGAGACAACGTCACTCACCGCGCTCGCCTTCGCAGACATCTGCCAGCAGGCCGACCTGCCTCCGGGCGTGGTCAACATCATCACCGGCGCAGGTGACACCGGCCGCATGCTCGTGGAACACCCGGACGTGAACAAGGTTGCCTTCACCGGATCCACCGAGGTGGGCAAGGCGATCCAACGTGCAGTGGCAGGAACGAACAAGAAACTCACTCTCGAGCTCGGTGGCAAGGCCGCAAACATTCTTTTCGACGACGCCCCTATAGATCAGGCCATCGAGGGCATCGTCAACGGCATCTACTTCAACCAAGGTCACGTGTGCTGCGCTGGCAGTCGCTTGCTCTTGCAGGAATCGATCGCCGATGAGGCCCTGCACTCGCTGAAGCGCAGGCTGCAAACGCTGCGCCTGGGCGACCCCATGGACAAGAACACCGACATCGGCGCCATCAACTCACGCGCGCAACTGTCCAAGATCGAGGAACTCGCCAAGTCTGGTGAAGACGAAGGCGCACAGCGCTGGAGCCCCACATGCCCGATCCCAGACAAGGGCTTTTGGTTCCCTCCCACGGTATTCACGAACGTCACGCAAGCCCACCGCATCGCACGCGAGGAGATCTTCGGCCCAGTGCTGTCGGTCCTGACCTTCCGCACACCCGAGGAAGCAGTCGAGAAGGCGAACAACACTCCCTTCGGTTTGTCTGCTGGCATCTGGACCGAGAAGGGCAGCCGCATCCTGTGGATGGCCGACAAGATGCGTGCCGGAGTGGTTTGGGCGAACACCTTCAACCGATTCGACCCGACCAGCCCGTTCGGCGGTTTCAAGGAGTCCGGCTTCGGTCGCGAAGGCGGCATCGCTGGCCTGGGCGCCTACCTTGATACGGAGGACAACTCATGAGCAGAGTCGAGGTCCGCAAGACCCACAAGCTCTTCATCGGCGGCGCGTTCCCGCGGAGTGAATCCGGTCGCACCTACGAAGTCACCGATACCAACGGCACGTTCATCGCCAACGTCGCCCAAGCGAGCCGCAAGGACGCACGCGACGCCGTGTTGGCAGCACGAAGCGCATTCGCGAAGTGGTCCACCGCCACTGCATACAACCGCGGACAGGTTCTCTACCGCATCGCCGAGGTCATGGAAGGCCGCCGCGAGCAATTCATCGCCGAAATCGAACAGGGCGAAGGTGTCTCCACCAAGAAGGCGGCCAACCAACTAGACGCTGCCATCGACCGTTGGGTCTGGTACGCCGGCTGGGCCGATAAGTACGCCCAGCTAATCGGCAACACGAATCCCGTTGCCGGGCCCTACTTCAACTTCTCGATCCCCGACCCCACAGGTGTGGTCGCCGCGGTTGCACCCCAAGATCAGAGCATCCTGGGGCTGACATCCGTCATCGCGCCGGTCATAGTCACCGGTAACTCATGTGTGGTGATGCCCAGTCCCGTGCACCCGATCCCCGCAATCACCCTCGCTGAATGCCTCGCCACCTCCGATGTCCCCGGCGGCGTGGTCAACGTCCTCACCGGCGCACCGGCTGAGGTCATGCCTTGGCTCGCCGAGCATGCGGATGTCAACGCCCTGGATCTCACCGGCATCGTCGACGAATCCGTCGCCACCGAACTCGAACGGCAAGCCGCTGGAACGGTGAAGCGCGTTCGCCAACCAAAGCCGGGTGCCGATTGGTACGCGACCCCCACGTTGTCGCGCATCCGCGCCTTCACCGAAATCAAGACCGTCTGGCACCCAATCGGTGCATGATCACCCCGGTTCACCTGTCAAAAACACCTAAAGTGCCCTCATGACAACGCGACGGGTGTACGCGATAGCCGCCGGGATCACCTGGTTCGGGCTGGCTTTGGGGATGGTGCTGACCATCTTCAACGTGTATCCGCCGGTGGACATCCAGCCCAACTCCCTTGGCGTGAACGCGGATGGCGTTACTGGACTTTTCGGCCGCGTGATCGATTCGCTGAGCTACTTCACGAACCTCAGCAACCTGATCGTTGCAGTGGTCTTGACGATGCTCGCCCGCAATCCCGATCGTGGTGGCCCGGTGTGGCACGCAGTGCGGATGGACTCACTCGTGATGATCGCGATCACCGGGTTGATCTACGCGATTGTGCTTGCACCCGATGCCCAGGTAGAGGGCCTGGACATCATCGTCAATGCTCTCAAGCACTACATCGTGCCGATCATGACTGTCTTCTTGTGGTTGTTGGTGGGACCACGCCGTCAACTCACTTTCGTTTCGATCTTCACTGCACTTGTCATCCCAATCGCCTGGGCGCTCTACACCCTCATTCGTGGAGAGTTCATCGCCGCTCATCCCTACGGATTCTTGAACGTGATCGCTTACGGGCTGCCCGCCGTGTTGACGAACATCGCCGGCGTGGCCGCGCTTGGCATCATCCTCGGCCTGCTGTTCTGGGCGGTGGATCGACTACTAGCCCTTCGTCAGAAGTAGCGCACGACCACCATGGCGGCGAAGATCGCCAGGATGATGATCATCACGTAGACGTCCACCCAGCCCTTGACCAAGGATTGGACCTTGGGCGTGGCTCCCCCGAACCTGATGTTGCCGTCAAGGATGTTCACACGGGTAATGGAGAAGAAGACCAGCGTGGTGGTGACGGTGATCGTCAGGCACCACGGGCATAGCGCACCGATCACGAAGTAAGACTGGAAGAACAGCCAGTAAGCGAAGGCGAACCCAATCGAGTAGAACGCCTGCGCGGTGATCATGAACCAGCGCGGGAAGAGCACTCCCCCGACCGCGGCGATGGCCACGGTGATGACCACGGGTTCGCTGATCAGACCCAGATAGGCGTTCGGGAAGCCGAGCAGGTTCGCCTGCCAGGTGACGCCCACCGTCCCGCAGGAGATCTTGGAACTGATGTCGCACGAGAAGATCGCGTTGGGGTTGGCCGCGAGGGTCAGCGCATCGACGGCGAGAACGAAGGAAGCGACCAGGCCGATGACCGAGCCGATCAGCATTTCCGTGTAGGCACCGAGGTGACGGCGTTTCGTCTGCTTCAGCGTGTCGGCTTCGTGGGTGTTCGTGCTCACGGGGAGACGGTAGCGAGGGCGGTCCGGGCGGCGTTCGCGGCCGCGGATCCGTAGGTGCCACCGAACAAGATCGCGTGGACGAGCAGCGGGTAGACCTGGTGGAGCGGGATACGGGTTCGGTAATCCGGATCGAGGGGCCATTCGTGGTGGTAGGCCTCGAGGACGTCGTCGAGGTGGGGCAGTCCGAACAGAGCGAGCATCGCGAGGTCGGATTCGCGGTGACCGCCGTGCGCGGACGGGTCGATGAGCACGCAATCGCGTCTGCGCCACAGCACATTGCCGCTCCACAGATCCCCGTGCAGCCGGGCGATCGGTTCCGCTGGTCCGAGCAGGCGCGAGTCTTCGGTTTCGAGGGCCTCAGCCAGTTCTTCGAAGATCGCGTACTCGGTTCGAGTGATTGTGTTGCTTGCCTGGGCTTGCTGCGCGAGTGGTCGGATGCGGGCTTGGGAATAGAAGGATCCGAAGGTCTCCCAGGTTCCCTCGGGCAGAGGAATGTCGGCGATGAAGGATTGCTGCGTATTCGGTGGAAGTTGGCCGAAGGTATCAGCGCCTGACATGTGGGTGCGCGCGAGTTGTCCGCCAAGTATCCGTGCGGCCTCTGGTGATGGTGCGGTTGTGGTGATGAAGTCCAGGGTTAGTCGGTCGGTGCCGACATCGCGCACCCAAGGCACGGGGCAGCCATCTTCCTCGTGGTGCGCCTGCCGTAACCAGGCCAGACCTGCGGCTTCGTATTGGTAACTCTCGCTCGTGGCGCCGGGGCGTTGCTTGACGAAGACCTCATGGTCGTCCCGCCAGCGCCGCCTCACCAACGTTCTTCGGGTTTTCTACAGGCTCTGCTGATCTTGCTGGTGGTTGCGCTTGCGCAGGAAGTAGACGGCCGCGGCGGTTGCGGTGATCGCGATCGTGACCGCGATGACGACCGGCATCACCTTGCGGGCTTCTTCGATTACCTCTTCGGCGATTTCCAGGCTGTTGTCGGCCACACCCAGGACCGCATCGGTGTTGTCCAGGGCGTGGCGGACCTTGTCGAGTTGCTCGCGCACATCCTCAACGCGGTGGTGGGTGTCGGCAAGTGCTTCCATAACGGCCATGGGTGCTCCTCGTGTGTGCGCTCGGCTACTTCTGTTCAGCTTTCAGTTCGGCGTAGACGGGCTTGATGCGGTTGTTGATGATGTCCAATCTCTCATCAAAGGGGACGAACGCGCTCTTCATGGCGTTCACTGTCAGCCACTGCAGGTCATCAAGTGTCCAACCGAAGGCCTCGCAGCACAGTTCCATCTCCTTGGTCATGGAGGTGCCAGACATTAGGCGGTTGTCGGTATTGAGGGTGACCCGGAAGTTGAGTTTGCGGAGCAAGCCAATCGGGTGTTCGGCAATGGACGCTGCAGCACCGGTTTGCACGTTGCTTGATGGGCACAGCTCGAGGGGAATCCGGCGGTCGCGGACATAGGCCGCGAGTTTGCCGAGGGAGGGATTCTTTGGATCGGTGACGTCGATGTCGTCCACAATCCGAACGCCGTGGCCGAGGCGATCGGCTCCGCACCACTGGATCGCCTCCCAGATGGAGGGCAATCCGAAGGCTTCACCTGCGTGGATGGTGAAGTGGGCGTTCTCGCGTCGTAGGTATTCGAAGGCATCTAGATGACGGGTGGGTGGAAAGCCAGCCTCGGCACCCGCGATGTCGAATCCGACGACTCCCTTGTCTCGGTACTCAACCGCGAGTTCGGCGATCTGCCGGGAGTGGGTGGCGGTGCGCATTGCGGTTAAGAGCACGCCGATGCGGATCCAGTGACCACTCTTCTTGGCGTTGTCGGTTCCTTCCCGGAAACCGGCGAGCACCGCATCAATGACCTGGTGCAAGGTCAGTCCTTGCTCGGTGTGAAGTTCCGGAGCGAAGCGAACCTCGGCGTAGACAACCCCGTCGGCCGCGAGATCCTCAGCACATTCCCTAGCCACGCGCGCGAGGGCCTCAGGAGTCTGGGTGACACCGACCGTGTGTTGGAAGGTTTCGAGGTATCGCTCAAGCGAACCGGAATAGGCGGCCTCAGCGAACCAGCGGGCAAGTTCGTGCGCATCGGCGGACGGGAGATTGGCGTAGCCGGATTGCTCAGCGAGGTCGATCACAGTCTGCGGGCGCAGGCCGCCATCGAGGTGATCGTGTAGGAGGACCTTGGGAGCGCGGGCGATTAGTGCCGGGGAAGGGATGCCTTGCCCAGGCTTTTCGGAGGAAGTGGTCGGCGCCATGGCCCAACCGTAGTTAGGCGTGGGAGACGGCCCCTAAGCGACCGCCTCCCGCGCGATGTCTATTCCCCCGCGGTAGACATATGGACACGATTTCGCAAGAAACGGACACCCACTGTGCTGATCGGTCCCTAGAGTCGGACATAGCCAGGACAAGTTGCGGGTGTGTCGGCGAGGTCACGAAGGAGGGGGTCGTGTCGCAGTCGGTTGGCTGGGAACCAGATGACGTGGCGGGCAGCGCAGGTCTGCCCCAGTTTCTTCGCTTTTTGGCGAACTTGCCTGAACCGGACAACGTGGCGCGGGCTTTGCTTCTGGGACCGATGTCGCTCTTCGACACTGGAGCCGTTTCCATCACCCAAGTGCGAGGTGAAGCTCTCGAGCTGAACGGAACTCACGGCTACACCCGCGGGGAAGTCGACGGCTATTGGCGTGTTCCGCTTTCGGTACCCACACCTTTCAGTCGCTGCGTTCGAGAAGCCGAAGTGATCGTCGATGAAATCGAAGAAGTCACCACCAACTTCGAAGTGCTTCGCGTGGACCAAGGGATGTGGGACGGATTCATGGAACGATTCGGGGTGGGGCAAGTGATCAGTGCTCCGATCATCTTCCAGGGAATGGTGATTGGGGCTTTCGGCGGGATCACTCGGTCCAAGCGTCGATGGAACTCACTTGATTTCGCGCTCCTGGATGGAATTTCCTCTGCCCTGGGGTTGTGGATGACACATCCAGATACGCCGACGTCGCGCACGGATCGGCTGCTTCGCCGCGATTCGGGCATTTTGGATCTAACGCAGCGCCAGCAGCAGATCCTTCGCCTGGTGGAGGTGGGCAAGTCGAATACGGCCATCGCGTTGGCCCTGGGGTATTCGGTCTCGACCATCAAGCAAGAGCTCCAGCGGGTGATGCGCAATTTCGGCATCTCCGACCGAACTGATGCCGCTGAGCGCGCCCGGAGCCTGGGACTTCTCGCTGATTCGGATTCCTAGCCGGTACCTTGACGCTATGCGTCGAAGCTTGCTCAGTGGCGTCCTTGTCTTCCTCACGGTGACGATGGGCATTGCCCCGTCAGCCTCGGCCGATACCCAGACCGCTCGAACCTGGTCAGGGGCTGCACAGTTGGCCGGTGAAGACGGATCACTGTGGAAGCCCACGTACCGCGCTGGACTCAAGCGCTCCGGTCCGATTTCGGTCACCACCGACACCTTCCCTGGGGACGGAGACCCTCAACTGGCGATGGCTGTGTTCGCGTCTTACGGCAACGACAAGCACGGCTTCACGATCACCCAGAAGTTCAACGACTACGCATGGGCAGCAGAGCCTGCTTTCGATCGGGCGATCGCGCCGGTCGGAAAAGCGGACATCATGATCGACAACGGTGACCCCGACACGCCCATTACGTTGAAAGCCGAGGTCTCCGCTAACTGTTATTTGCCGAAGGACTTGGTCAGCCCACCGCCGCCTCCTTCGAGCTTCACCTGCAGCAAGACCGACGTCAAACGATTCGGAGGGGTGCTTGAGGTGACCGTCAAGCCACCGTCCACGATGACGGCTCCAGGCACGAGCACCGTGATCATCGAGTCCCAAGGCATCTCCTACTCCAAGTTGCTGCGAATCGCCTCTGGCCTTCAACAGGTAATGGGGTAGTCCTCCATCGACAAGGTGCTGCGGAGAGTCCCGCCCATCGCGCTGCTGGTAGCGCTGCTTGCTGTGCCCGCAGTGGTTGCCGGGCAAGTGTGGTTGCCGGGGTCCGCTGGTGTGTTCATCCTCGGTTCGCTGCCCGCGACCATTGCAGTGGTAGTGGTCGGTGCGAAGCGTGCGCTGCAGATCGCTGCTGGTGCCGCTGTGGGCGGAGCGCTAGCGGCTGGCTTCTCCGGCAACGCCTGGGTGGGAGCGCTGATCATTGCCGTGTTGGCTGGCTACGGCGGATACTCCGCGCGTTACGGCAACGAGAGCCCCGTGCTACTCGTGCCGGTGGTCGTGGCTTTCATCGTGATCTCACCACCGGATCTCACCGACCGTGCTGGCAGCACCCTTTCTGGCTGGCAGTACGCCGCGGTCGTGGGCGTATCGCTGCTCATAGGCGGCGTATGGGTTGCTGCGTTGGGTCTGCTCTTGGCGCGCAAACTCGAGCGAGCGAAGGACGATCCAGTGGAACGTTCTGTGGCGATCGGTTACGGGATCGCATTGGCTTCGTCCACCGGCATCGCAACCTTCATTGCGGCGCACTACTTCCCTGGAAGCACCGGCGCCTGGGTGATTCTCACGATCCTGCTTGTGATGAAGCCCCGGCCCACAGACATGTGGCGAACAGCGCGGCACCGGGTGGGCGGAACGCTCGCCGGTGCTCTCATGGCCGCCGCACTTGTGGTCGGAATGGACGCCGTGGGCCTTTCTCTATCAACGTGGTCAACTGCTTTGGGTGCCGTCTTCTTGGTGTTTGCTTTGAGCTTCATTCGAGTGCGCCCGTATTGGCAGTACGTCACTTTGCTCACGCCAGCGATCATCTTGCTGAAGTCGAGCGGCGATGACACGCTGAACCTCGATGCCCAACGCGTGCTGATGACGATCATCGGCACGCTCGTTGCCTTAGCGTTCGCGGTCATCGTCCGCGAGATCAACTTCAAGATCACCTGCGCGGACTCTTCTTCGCCCGTCACACGTTGAGGATCTGTCCCACCGTAGCGCCGCCATCAGCGATGAACTCGGTGCCCGTGGAGTAGGTCGCATCAGCAATCAGGAACAGTGCTAGCTTCGCGATTTCCTCCGGTTCACCGATGCGCGCAATGGGTTGGCGTGAGTACGCCTTCTCGTCGAGTCCTGCGGTCATCGGAGTACGAATGCCACCGGGATGGATCGAGACGACGCGAATATTGGACGGTCCGAGATCCAATGCCGCAGCCTTCGTCAGGCCACGCACGCCCCACTTGCTCGCCACGTACGCAGCGAGGTTGCTGTAACCCTGCATTCCTGCAGTACTCGACAGGTTGACGATCACACCGCTGCCGTTGGCCTTGAGGGCTGGAGTTGCCGATTCCATGCCCAAGAACACACCTGTGAGATTCACCGCGATGATGCGGTCCCACTCCTCCAAGCTCGTGCCGCCCACCGGTGTGAACCCGACAACACCAGCGTTATTCACCAGGCCGCTGAGGCGGCCATATGTGCTGGTGGCTGTGGCGACCACTGCTGTCCAACTATCCGGATCCGTGACGTCGAGGTGCACGTATGTCCCGCCGATCTCCTGAGCAACGGATTGACCGTCGTCGTCAAGGACATCCCCCACAACAACTTTCGCGCCCTCGCTCGCGAGTGTTCGGCAGATCTGCGCGCCTATGCCGCGTGAACCGCCCGAGACGATGATGACTGATTCGTCCAACTTGCCCATAGTGACTGCCTCCTGGTTGCCGGTTCTTCTAGCATGGGGTGTGCGGGTGCGATCCGTCTAGGGTCACATGTCACATTCCTCGGACTTATCCCCGGACTTATCTGTGTGGACTACTCCTCGCGCCCGGCGAGGTCGATGCCGAACGCGGGAAGGCAGACGGCCACGTACCGCGCACCAGTCTCGGTGCGGT
>JAQCBM010000044.1 GCA_027729865.1 Actinomycetota bacterium | reverse complement strand
ATGGCGTCACGGTTCTCGGCAAGGCGACCGCCACAGTGCGTATCGACTGAGCTTCCTGCAGCGGCTGATTGCCCGCTTCCCCGCGTAAGGTGCGGGTGTGTCCGTACCCGTCGACGTCGGTCCGGCGACCTTCGCTGAGCACACCACGCTGAGGGTGGGCGGTCCGGTGTTGCGCTGGATAGTTGCTCGCACTGAGGCTGCCTGCATCGAGGCGATTGTCGAATGCGACGACATCGGTGGCCTATCGCTCGTGGTGGGTGGCGGTTCGAACATCGTGTGTTCGGACGATGTCTTCAACGGGACAGTTGTGCAGGTCGCGCACACGGGTGTGGCAACTGCCGACCGAGGTGGACATCTCAGGGTCGTGGCGGCCGCGGGGGAGCCGTGGGATCAACTCGTGGCGCGCACACTTGAGGAAGGTTCGGCTGCGTTCGCACCCTTGAGCGGGATCCCAGGATTGGTCGGCGCAACACCCATTCAGAACGTTGGCGCCTATGGCGCCGAGGTGTCGCAGTTCGTCACGTCCGTGCGAGTGTGGGATAGGCGCGATCGTCTAGTGCGCGAGTTGACCGACGAGGAGTGTGAGTTCGGCTATCGATCGAGCATCTTGAAGGAACAGCCCGATCGATATGTAGTGCTGGAAGTGGTCTTTGACCTGCCACAGGACGAATCTGTTGTTGTGGGATATCAGCAACTAGCGGATGCACTGGGGGTTCGCGTAGGTGATGCGGTGGAGGGTGAACGCGTTCGTGAGGCAGTTCTTGAACTGCGCCGCCGTAAGGGCATGGTCCTCGATGCGGCTGATCACAACACCTGGAGTGTGGGTTCGTTTTTCGTTAATCCTGTTATCGATATCCACGCTGCTGAGACTTTGCCTGCGGGGTGCCCCACTTATCCATCGGAAAGTGGTGTCAAGGTGAGCGCCGCGTGGTTGATCGAGAACAGTGGAATCGAACGAGGTTTCGCACTCCCTGGATCGGGTGCGTGCATTTCCACACAACACACCCTTGCCATCTGCAATGCAGGTAACGCGACAAGCAGCGACGTTGTTGCACTCGCGCGCGATATCCGTAGTCGCGTGCTCGACCGCTTCGGGGTCGAGCTGGTGCCCGAACCTCGGTTGATCGGCTGCGCGCTCTAGCGAACTTCGCCGAGCAGAGCGGCCATCCGCTGCACACCTTCGGTGATGTTCGCATCGGAGGTGGCGTAGGACAGTCGCAGATACCCGGGTGTTCCGAAGGCTTCACCGGGAACCACGGCAACTTCCACTTCGTCGAGAATCAACGCGGCGAGTTCACTCGAGGATGCGGGAGTAACGCCCCGAATCTCCTTGCCCAGCAAACCCTTCACCGACGGATACACGTAAAAGGCACCCTCGGGAGTGGGGCAGTCCACGCCGGGAATGGCATTCAGCATGTCCACGATGAGAAGTCGACGGCGATTGAAGGCAACCTTCATTTCCTCGACAGCTTCGAGTCCACCGCTCACCGCGGCCAGGGCTGCAACCTGGGAGACATTCGCGACGTTGGACGTGGCGTGTGATTGCAGGTTCGTTGCCGCCTTGACGATGTCCTTCGGGCCGATCATCCAGCCCACGCGCCAGCCGGTCATCGCATACGTCTTTGCAACCCCGTTCACGATCACGCACTGATCTGCAAGTTCGGGAACGAGTACGGGCATGGATGAGAACTGCGCATCGCCGTACACGAGGTGCTCGTAGATCTCGTCGGTGACAACCCACAAACCGTTCTCAAGGGCCCAACGGCCGATCTCCTCCACCTCGGCGGGGGAGTAGACAGCGCCGGTCGGGTTGGACGGTGAGACGAACACGAGCATCGTCGTCTTGTCCGTTCGGGCGGCTTCAAGGTCCGCAACGGACGCGCGGTAGCCGGTGGTTTCGTCTGTGTGGACCTCAACTGGTACGCCACCAGCCAACTGAATCGACTCGGGGTACGTGGTCCAGTACGGCGCCGGAAGGATCACCTCATCGCCGGGGTTGAGCAGCGCCGCGAACGCGTTGTAGAGGGCTTGCTTGCCGCCGTTGGTCACCAGCACCTGATCGGCACCCACCTGATACCCGGAATCGCGCAGCGTCTTGGCAGCGATGGCTTCTTTGAGGGCGGGTAGGCCGCCAGCCGGCGTGTAACGGTGCCAGCGTGGATCGGTGCACGCCTCGACGGCGGCCTGCACGATGTAGTCCGGGGTGGGGAAATCCGGCTCGCCAGCCCCGAACCCGATTACCGGCCGGCCGGCTGCGGCTAGGGCTTTGGCCTTAGCGTCCACCGCCAAGGTGGCGGATTCGCTGATGGCGCCGATGCGCCGGGATACGCGGGATGTGGGTGCGCTCACGTGCCCATCTTGGCAGCGCAGTCGGAGCGGCCTGATCTCGGCTGCAATGGGGCCGGGGTGAAGCGGGGAGTGGGGGTCGCCGTACACTCCCTTCCGCGGTACCTCGGCGTCAGCCTGCCTAATGGACGGTAGTCAGGTCGGTAGTCGTGGCCCGTCCGAGGGCTGTAGCTCAATTGGTAGAGCACCGGTCTCCAAAACCGGCGGTTGGGGGTTCAAGTCCCTTCGGCCCTGCTGAAGATGGGAACGCTGGGCGGCCGCCAGGCCGACCAGCAGTAAGCGAAAGGCGAGACGATGGCAGACGTTGACGAGCGTCAGCAGCCCAGTGGTGGTGCTGCGACGCCCGAGCGTGGTCCGTTCGCGCGCCTTGCGCTGTTCATCCGTCAGGTCATCGCCGAACTGCGCAAGGTCATCTGGCCCACGCGCAAGGAGCTGATTGCCTACACCACCGTCGTGCTGTTCTTCGTACTGGTGATGGCCGGGATCATTGCCGCGTACGACTACGTCTTCACCCAGGGAGTACTGCTCATCTTCGGTTGACGAGCAACTGCCGCCCACCCCGCATCCGCGATACGAAAAGCTACGAGCCAAGGAGAACACCGACGTGTCCGAGCAGGACCAACCATCGATCGACCCGTTCTCGGTCGGTGACAACGCCAATCAGTCTGAGGCGATTCAGCCTGCAGGTGACGCGATCGAGTTCACCGAGCCGGAGACCACCGCCGACGACGTCCTGATCGACGAAGCCGAGGCGATCGCCGAGGCCGAGGTTGTCGCCGAAGCGCAGGAGATCGCCGACGAGGCTGCCGACGCTGAGGACGCTGTTGAAGCGGCGGTCGAAGCAACAGTCGGGGCCGCCGCAGACGTCGTCGAAGAGGTCGTCTCAGAGGAAGCCGAAGAAGAAGTCGACCCGGTCGAGGCGTTTCGCGAAGAAATGCGCATCGCCCCCGGCGATTGGTACGTCGTGCATTCGTACTCCGGATACGAGAACAAGGTGAAGGGCAACATCGAAGCCCGCACCACCACGCTCAACATGGAGGACTACATCTTCCAGGTCGAGGTGCCCATGGAAGAGGTCACCGAGATCAAGAGTGGCGTTCGTAAGCAGGTCAAGCGCAACAAGTTCCCCGGGTATGTACTCGTCCGGATGGACCTGACCGATGAGTCATGGGGCGTCGTTCGTCACACGCCCGGTGTCACCGGCTTCGTGGGCCACGGCCACTCACCTGCGCCGCTTTCTACGGATGAAGTAGTTGCGATCTTGGCTCCCGCGCCGGAGAAGAAGCCCGCTTCAGCCGCCGGCCCGACGAGCATTGGCGAGGCTGCCGCCGCCGCCGCCGCACCGATCGAAATCGACTTCTCGGTGGGCGACTCCGTCACGGTGGTCGATGGACCGTTCGCTACGTTGCACGCCACGATCTCCGAGATCAACATCGAAGCCCAGAAGGTCACCGGCCTGGTCGAGATCTTCGGACGCGAGACCCCTGTTGAGTTGGCGTTCAGCCAGATCGACAAGAACTAAGTAGACAAGAGGAAGAAGACAATGGCACCGAAGAAAAAGGTTTCCGGCCTGATCAAGTTGCAGATCGAGGCAGGCCAGGCGAACCCCGCCCCGCCCGTTGGCCCTGCGCTTGGTCAACACGGCGTGAACATCATGGAGTTCTGCAAGGCCTACAACGCCGCAACCGAAGATAAGCGCGGCACCGTTATCCCCGTTGAGATCACGGTCTATGAGGATCGTTCCTTCGACTTCATCTTGAAGACCCCGCCGGCCGCAAAGTTGATCTTGAAGGCCGCTGGCATTCCTAAGGGATCGGGAACTCCGCACACCGTCAAGGCCGGCTCGATCACCAAGGCGCAGGTGCGTGAGATCGCCGAGACCAAGATGCCCGACCTCAACGCCAACGACGTCGAGGCTGCGATGAAGATCATCGAGGGAACTGCGCGTCAGATGGGTATCACCGTCACCGCGTAGCATCCAAAACTCACAACCGAATAAGTAAGTCAATGCAAGACGAAAACGTGGGAGAGCCAGCGCGGCTCGCACACCACAACTGCCGAAATAAGGAGAGCAGAAATGAAGCGCAGTAAGGCATACCGCCAAGCAGCCGAGAAGATCGAGGCCGACAAGATCTACAGCCCGATGGGCGCGATCAAGATCATCAAGGATTCGGTGTCGACCAAGTTCGATCCGACCATCGACATCTCGATGCGACTTGGTGTGGATCCTCGCAAGGCCGACCAGATGGTGCGCGGCACCGTCAACCTCCCGCACGGCACCGGCAAGACCGCCCGCGTGCTCGTCTTCGCAGGTGGCGAGAAGGCCGACGAGGCCCGCGCTGCTGGCGCCGATTACGTCGGCTCGGACGACATGCTCGAGAAGGTCAATGTCTCGCGTTACGACTTCGACGCCGTTGTCGCCACCCCGGACCTCATGGGCAAGGTGGGCACGCTGGGCAAGGTTCTCGGCCCGCGCGGCTTGATGCCCAACCCCAAGACCGGCACCGTGACGATGGACGTCGCCAAGGCCGTGGGCGACATCAAGGGCGGCAAGATCGAGTTCCGACTCGACAAGCACTCCAACCTTCAGTTCCCGATCGGCAAGGCGTCTTTCAGCGCCGAGCAGCTCGCGGAGAACTTCGCTTCCGTGGTCGACGAGGTCAACCGCCTCAAGCCCTCGGCCGCCAAGGGTCGCTACATCAAGAAGACCACGATGTCCTCAACGATGGGCCCGGGTATCCCGATCGACCCCGCCAAGAACGAGGACGACGACCTTTAGAACTCACGCGCGAGAAGGGCCCGGCACACGCCGGGCCTTTTTCCATTTACGTGTCGTTTTCGGTTGACCGGCGTTCATCTGCCGTACACACTGACCTGACTATTCGGCGCCGCCTGCCTGGGCGCCTCGTCCGGCGGGAGGGTGTCTGCGTGAAGTACCACCTTCCGCTCACGCATCCCCTGCTCCAGACCGTGGACATCAGTGTCGCCTTCGGGGGCCTGCAAATCCTCGATGAAGTGAGCATCGGGATTCCCGAGGGCTCGGTCACGGGCCTCATCGGTCCGAACGGGGCGAGTAAGACCACGGTCTTCAACGTCATGACGGGTTTCGTCAAGCCCGATTCGGGCAAGGTGAAGTTCGAAGGCAAACGGCTGCGCCACATCAAGACCCATCACCTCACCAAGATGGGCATCTCGCGCACACTCCAAGGTGTCGGGCTCTTTCCGTCGCTCACGGCGTTGGAGAACGTGATGCTCGGCGCCTCCGGTCACGTCCGATCCGGCATCGTGGCGGACGCACTAGCCATGCCGTGGACCGATGCCGAGCAACGGCGCGTCCGCGAGAAGTCCGAGGCCGCAATGACCGAACTTGGAGTGCTCGAAGAGGCCCACCGCCTGCCCGGCGAGATGCCCTATCCGGTGCAAAAGCGTGTGGCCCTCGCCCGCGCACTCGTGAGCGATCCGAAGGTGCTGCTGCTAGACGAACCGGCAGGCGGCATCGGCGCCGCGGACATGCGCGAACTCGGACGCCTAATCCGCAGTTGGGTTCCGCAGAGAACCGTCCTCTTGGTCGAACATCACATGGAACTCGTCATGGAGGTCTGTGATCTCATTTGGGTCCTCGACGCTGGCCAGGTCATCGCGGCCGGCACGCCCGATGAGGTGCGCAACGATCCCGCCGTTCTCGCCGCTTATCTCGGTGAAGACGAGGAAGAGTCGGTGCACTGATGCTGCGCATCGAAGGGCTCTCGGTCAGTTACGGCGCTGTTGAAGCGCTCAAGGACGTGTCCCTGGAAGTCCCCCCGGGTCGAGTCACCGCGGTCATCGGTGCGAATGGAGCGGGGAAGTCGACGCTGATGCGGACTCTGGCTGGTCTGGAGAAGCCGAAGTCCGGTCGTGTTCTCTTCAACGAAGAAGACATCACCGGTGGAAAGCCCGAAGACATCGTTCGCAAGGGCATTGCCCTCGTTCCCGAAGGACGCTCCACGATTCCGGATCTCACCGTTGAGGAGAACCTCAAGTTGGGAGGGATGTGGCGCACTCACGCGCAGCGGGGCACGTCGTTGACGCGGGTGTATTCACTGTTCCCGGTTCTCGGTGAACGACGCCACCTCGGCGCGGACACCCTCAGCGGAGGTGAGCGTCAGCAGTTGGCCATTGGTCGCGCTTTGATGACCGGACCGCAGGCTTTGCTTCTCGATGAGCCGTCCTTGGGGCTCGCACCGTTGATCGTCACCCAGATCCTCGAACTCGTCAGCCAGATGGCGAAGGATTCGGGCCTCGCGGTTCTGCTCGTGGAGCAGAACGCGGCCACGGCGCTGCGCGTCGCCAAGACCGGAATCGTGTTGAACCTGGGGCAGATAGTCAAGAGCGGGCCGGCACACGACATCGCGCAAGACGAGGAGTTGCGACATGCGTACCTCGGCTATTGATCCCTGGGTAGCGGGAAGAGGGGTCGCTCCGTGATCGACTTCATCGACTATCTGCTGGGCGGAGTCTCGTCCGGCGCCATCATCGCCCTGATGGCGCTCGCGCTCGTCCTCGTCTGGCGTTCCACCCGAGTCGTCAACTTCGCCCAGATTGGGCAGGCGATGTTTACGACGTACGTAGCTCTGACCATTCGGGAATTGACGGGTTCGTGGTTCCTCGCGCTGATTGTCGCGATGGCTGCCGGACTTGTCCTGGGAGTTCTCGTTCACTTCCTTGTCATTCGCCCCGTGAAACGTCTCGACACTTCTGGCGCAATCATCGCGACCTTCGGTGTGCTTATCGCGCTCGAAGCGCTGGCAGCCATGGTGTGGGGAGGGGATCCCGAAGCTTTTCCTCCGCCCATTGAAAACGCTGGCTACGAACTCTTCGGTCGAATTTGGCCATTTTCTCCGTACGACCTGCTCGTACTCGTCTCGGTTGTGATCTTGGTACTTGCATTGAGCGTCGTCTTCACTCGAACAAATGTCGGGTTGGCCATGCGGGCATCGGCCTTTAACCCAGAGGTTGCTCGACTTTCTGGTGTTCGCGTGAATCGCATGCTCGTACTGGGGTGGGCCATCGCCGGTCTGGTTGGGGCCGTCGCTGGCGTTCTCGTTGCTCCGCTGTCGACCCTGTCACCGACAAGTTTCGATATCTTCCTAGTCTTCGCTTTCACCGCTGCTGTGATCGGCGGGCTGGACAGTCTCGTTGGGGCTGTCGCTTTTGGTATCGGCACCGGCTTGGTAATTGCGCTCGTATCTGGGTACAGCGATTCGAGCAACGCGCCGCTGGTCGCGCTGGCACTGCTGATTTTGAATCTGCTCTTCAAGCCCGAGGGTGTTTTCTCCCATCACAAAGCGCGGGCGGTTTAGCGCATGGACTCGATATTGCAGCGATTCTCCGGAGCTCGTCTGGGAGTGAATGCGGCTACGGCCTTGGTGATCTGGGGTCTGCTGACATGGCTCAACCAGGTCATCGATCCATTGATGAGTTATTACCTGGCGACAACCGCCATGTATGCCACAGCCATGTTTGGAATGACGATCTTGCTTGGGTTGTCAGGCCAGGTATCCCTCGGTAATGGGGCTTTGATGGCCATCGGCGGATACATATTTGCCGTCACGTCGATGAACTGGCAGACCGTCCCGCTCCTTGGCACGCCGTGGAACGCAGTGTGGTCCATGGTTTTCGCAGGCGTGGGTGGCGTCGTGTTCGGCGCTGCGATCGGTGGCATCGCTGCCCGGCTTCGCGGGCCGTATCTGGCCGGACTCACGTTGGGCATAGCCGTGGGCGTCCCAGCCATCGCGAATCGATTCCCTGGACTCCTGGGGGGCGAGAACGGTCTGATGCTGCAGGTTCCGTACCCCGAGGGCGGATACGCAAGCCAGGACGTCGGAAGTGAAGAGGAGACTGAGGAATCGAGCGAAATCGGGGTTGGCGACGAGCCTGTCTATGAGGAGCTCCCGGACGAGTTCGCTGATCAGGGCGAGCAAAGCGGTGTTGATGACATGCTCACCGAGGACGACTTCCTGTCCGAAGATGACATGCTCACCGAGGACGACTTCCTGTCCGAAGATGACATGCTCACCGAGGACGACTTCCTCAGTGATGAAGATTTCTCAACGGATGAAGGTTTCGATACAGAACTCGTTGAAGAGGACCTTCTGACTGACGATGACTTCCTGAGCGAGGAGGATTTCACCACCGATGAGGGGTTTGAAGCCAGTGTCGACGCCGGCGCTGAAACCCAGAATGGTGGAGATGCCGGCGGTGGAAACGAATTCGTAGGAGGCACGGACCCAGCCGCCGAACTGGACCCTGCTGGGCTTGACTCCGAATTCGTCATTGAGCAATGGCAGGCGTCGGTGGCCATCGCCGTTGCCTGTGTTGTCGGCTTTGTTGCCCTCAATCTCGTTCGCGGGCGCCAAGGGCGGGTGTGGGAAGCAGTGCGCGATGACCCGATTGCTGCGGCGGTCTCGGGAATTTCTCCTGCAGGTTCGAAGATCAGTGCTTTCGTGGTAAGCAGCCTGTTCGCCGCCCTTGCCGGGGCAGTTTTCGCCCAGATCTTGAGTTATGTGGGTCCTGGGGCATTCACGCTTGGACTGTCGTTGTCGTTGCTTGTTGGCGTCGTGCTGGGGGGCAGGAACTCATTCATCGGAGCGATCATCGGTGCGGTGATCTTGGTGTGGCTGCCGGAGTTCGTCCTCGGGCTGTCTGCTGACCGAGGTTGGCAGGATCAGATAACGAACAACGCTCCCAACTTCATCTATGGCCTCCTTGTGGTCCTCGTGGTCCTGGTTGCCCCAGGGGGAATCGTTGGAGGAATCCAAGGCCTGGTGGGTCGTTTCCGATCTGACTCAAGGACGGGCTAGCGCGCCTTTGCGGGAACCGATTGCCCTCCAGGGGATATGTGACTAGCCTCACGTCAACGCTTGTTCACCTACCGTTCACGTCGCACCGGCGGCGTCAGGGTGATGCGCTCCATTGGGAGGGATTTACGTGGGTAAGGGTTTCGCTACGCGAGCAATCGCCATCGCCTCAATCACGGCGTTGGGTATTGCGGGTTTGATCAGTCCGGCTTCTGCAGCAGATCCAGGAGTGACCAGTTCCAAGATCACAATTGGAATGACGACGCCCCTAACTGGCCCCGCAGCGCCCGGATACAAGGACATTGCTCCCGCGGCCGCGGCGTACTTCGATTACGTCAACGCGAATGGCGGAATAAACGGCCGCAAGGTCGACCTCAAGGTCTACGACGACGCTTACAACCCTGCAAAGACCAAGGTTGGTACCAACCAACTGATCAATCGCGACAAGATCTTCGCGATGTACGGAGCGCTGGGTACACCCACCCACTCGGCGGTTGTCAGCGACCTAAATCGTCGCGGCATTCCCGACATTTTCGTCAACACCGGTGGGGCCGCCTTCGACAACCCGAAGCGCTACCCCATGACATTCCCGTATTTCCCCTCCTACATCGTGGAAGCCAAGGCGATGGGGTACTACATCCAGAACACGCCCGAACTGAGCGGCAAGAAGGCTTGCTTGATGTACCAGGACGGGGAGTTCGGCGAGAACGCGAAGACGGGTTTCAACGCGGCGGGCTTGTCCTTCGCGACGGAGACCTCGTATTACTCGGGTCAGCAACTGGCAGGCTTCGCCTCGCAGGTCACGACCCTCGCCCGCGCACAGTGTGAGTTGGTCGTCTTCTTCGGTGTGACTTCGGCAACGGCGGTGCTGCTGGGAACCGCAGCCAAGGCTGGCTTCAAGCCAACCTGGATGGTTACGTCCGTGGGTTCGGATCCCGACATCATCGGAGCACTCGCCGGGACTAAGGCGTTGCTCACGGGTGTCTACGTGCCGAGCTGGATCGTCCCGATCCAGGACACGAAGAACGCCTACGTTCGTCAGATGAAGGTAATCGCCGATCGCGCGAAGTTGCCGTGGAACTTCTACACCTACTACGGCATCAACACTGCGTACGTATTGGCGCAGGCCCTGGACGCGGCAGGTCCTAACCTGACCCGCAAGGGGCTCGTCAATGCCCTGCAGACCCAGGCGGCGTCCTTCAGGTCGGCAGCG